>NZ_JBJGXA010000010.1:0-253269 GCF_045107195.1 Erwinia sp. AnSW2-5 | reverse complement strand
ACGGCGGGTGCCGTGACGGGCGGGCTGGCGGGCAAGAACGCGGTGGAGAATAACTCGCTGAGTGCGCCGCAGATAGATGACTTTGCGGCAAGAGCGAAAGGGTGTGACGCTCGCGGTGACTGCGGTCAGATCGTGAAGGAAATGGAAGAACTGAGCCTGAAGCAGCGTAATGAGCTAATTGTAACTTGCGCTTCGGATGCAATCGCCTGTAAAGAAAAATACGGTGAGATCCCCGCTAACAGTATGCTGGTTCATGAAGCGATCGACAGAGCGCTGGGTGAAGATATTCCGTGGGCAATGAAGAATGATTTATCGGTCTTGCTGATGCAGCAGATGGATGAATCAGGAATAGTTAACAGCACTGAATTTGCTCAACGGCTTAAGACCTTGTATGGCTTGGATAATCAGAAAGCTGAAATCTTGGCTGGTGCAGCGATGGCTGCTGTTACAGGTGGCTTTGGCAAGGCAGGTAAACTACCTGCGGTTGATTCAAACGCAAAAATCGCAACCGGGCAAACAATTGGTGCTTTTGAGAAAAGTTTAGTCACTCTTCCGCCAGGAGAGCGCGTCGCGATTATAAAACAAACAGTCCCGAAGGTTGTCTCAGAGCTGGGCATGGTTAAAGACAATCGGTTAACTCAAATGAATGGTGGTAGGGAGGTGTATAAGGGCAAAGATGGAAACCTTTATGCGCTTGATACACAGCATGCACGATTTGAAGTTGTCAGCATCAAAGGCAAACATTTAGGCGAAGTTGATTTCTCTATGCAAGTAAGAAAATCTGCTGATCCATCTGGCGGCCATAACTTGAAGGTGAAGTAATGAGGCTCATAGATTACAAAAAAAAATGTATTGCGAGAGGAACAGTTTTTAGATTGCCTGCTACTTGGCCGTATGAAGAATGGGTAGATTTTATGCTGTTCGAAACTCAAGATGATGAACGACCATATGGTTTAATTGTTTCATCTGGATTTAAATCAGGATTATTTTTAGTCAAGCTACCTATTGAAAGCATCTCAGATGAAGGATGCGGGTTAAATACAGAATGGGTTATCAATAACTGGTCAAATTGGATTTATCCAGAATGTAATGTTGAAGATGTTCATATCCTTAAAGAATATGTAGCAACACCTGTTGATTAAATAATGATCCCAGCCAATCGGCTGGGATTTTACTCTATAACCAGCCAGCTACACCTTAGCCGCCCGCTTCTGCGGTCCCGCAATCACCTGAATAAACTCGGCGATCTGCTGCTGCTTGTGGGCGGAGAGCGTTTTACAGGTCTGGCGCAGGGTGGTGACAACTTCCGGCTCTGGCCGGGGTTCCTGACAGTTGCCAAATGAGCAGACCGGGGTGTTTGCAGGCAGCAGCGGAGAAGAACAGGCTGGATACCGGCACGCTGGGCTTCAGCAACATTGAGAACAGGGCCGAGCACCAGAGCGCGGGAGTCAGCTCGGGCGGTAGCGTGGGCGGTGAGCGAAGGCAGCACCTCTTCCATCGCCAACGGTATTATCAATGCCCTGGCTGATACCGGTGATGCGGCATTAGGCTCAGTGGACTACGTTGCGGATGCGGCAATGGCGCTGGCGTCGTGTGCGGCAGGAGATGGCTACTGCGACAGGGCATTGAGCGATCTGTCCGGTAAGAACCAGGCGGTGGCAGACGGCGTTAAGGCGCTGATGCAGAGTGAAACCTGATCTGCTGTGGCTGATACGATAAAACAGGCGTCTGAAGGAAACCAGGTGGCACTGGAAGCCACGGGTGGGATACTGGCGGGTGTTTTCCTGCCGGGCAAGAAAGTTCCTGGCGTCGGGAACCGTATTGAAACGGTACTTAAAGCTGAAAAGAATTGGGAAACTGCTAGAAATAAAGCCATAAATATGGTTGGTGATTTAGGTGCTGATTCAAAACCTGTTATTGGCCGATTGGAAGTGAGCGCTGGTAATGGAAAGGTTATTGGTCGCCAATCCGGCGATGGCAAAGTAGGCTGGCGTGTGGATTATGATCCAGAGAAAGGGACGCATATTAACATATGGGATTACTCAAAAGGTAAAGGTCCTGGTAAGGCAGTAAAAACTGTTATACCTTTTGAAGGTAATGAAAAAGCTTTTGTAACTATATTGAAACAACTAAATAGGTAGGAAAAATGACTTTGTTTGATGAGTGTAAAGAGGCATTACTTGTTGATTTTGATATAGTTACTGGTGGGGAGGAAAAAAAGGCTATCGATATGCTTTATAATTATCCCGTTGTCGCTGGAGGAGTTTTATGGAAGGAGATGAAATATAGTGATTATGATGATTTATATAATGTATTAAACGCGAATTTAGTAAAAAACCACGACGTTTTTGTCTTAGCAGATGATGCAGATATACCATTATTCAGGACAAATATTAGGCTGATAGCGGAAAACGTTTATGACGTTACGGCATTGTCACCAAAGTTATTTATTTATAACGATGAAATCATAATTCAGCCGTTATTCCCATCAGAGATTTTTCGCGTTGGGCTAAGATCTGACAATTTATAATTAAATAATCCCAGCCAACCAGCCGGGATTTTACGCTATAACCCGTCAGCTACACCTTAGCCGCCCGCTTCTGCGGCCCGGCAATCACCTGAATAAACTCGGCGATCTGCTGCTGCTTGCGGGCAGACAGCTTTTTACATGTCTGGCGCAGGGTGGTGACCACTTCCGGCTCCTCCGGCTCTGGCCGGGGTTCCTGGGCGGACAGTATCAGGCATCCCGGCAGCACGCGCACGTTAAGCGGCGTCCCGGTATCAAACCCCGCCTCCTTCAGCCAGGCGCCCTTCAGGGTAATGGCTGGAACGCGTTCAAAGGTGCGCGGATCCCGGATATAGCTCACGGTGTAAGCTCGTGTTGTTGTGGGCGTACCCGCCTCTGACTTATGATGTTGCTCAGCCATAATAACTACCTCATATAGTTTTTGTGGTCAGCGGGCTGACAGTGTTCCACCACTTTCAGCCCGCGATCTCTCTGACGCCCTTTCCTGAAAAAACACACCAGAACAACCACTAACATACCGAATAAGCAGTGAAAAATCGCTGTAACGCCAAAGTAAAAATGCGAGGAGAATTCAGGAAACGGGAAAAAGAGGGAGAGATCTTCGCGATAAAAAGTGATGAAAACGTATATGCTTCATCATCACCTGAATGATGGGAAAAGATCATGCCAAAAGAAGCTGTGTTTACTATGAAGCTCGAAAGTTCCCTGCGTGAGGGCTTTGTTGCCGCAGCGAAAGCGGCCCATCGTCCGGCGTCACAAGTGATGCGTGAACTGATGCGCGAGTACATTCAGCGAGAAGAGCAGAAGCAGGCTTACGACGTGTACCTGGCACAGAAAGTGGAAAAGGGGCGTCAAAATATCCATGAAGGCCGTAGCCTGAGTAATGACGAGGTTGAAGCACAGTTCGCCGCTCGCCGGAACGCGTGAACTGATCCCACATGAGCATTATCGGCTGGTCTATGAAGCAGAAGAACAGGGTGAAACAGTATGGATACTGGTATTGGTCCATACGGCACGGCGCTGGCCACCCTTGTCTGATGAATGAAAAGCAGATGAAGTGACTGCCTGTTTGGCAACAGGCAGAAATTCCCTCAGTAAAATCAGTTCTTCTCCGACTCCGACTCCGCTTCTTCACCCTCTTTCTCTTCCCCACCGCCCGATATAAAATCAGACAGCTTCATCTCACCCAGCTCATTCATTTTTTTCTTGGCGTCTTCTAATGGCTGCGTCACATTCAGTTCCGCCACTTTAGCATCGGCCAGATCCGTCGCCTGCTTACGGGTTTCATCCCACTGTGTTTGTGCTGATTCCACCAGGCTGCTGGTGCGCTTATCGGCTTCTTCTTTAATACTTTCTTTTGTCGCATCATCACAGGCTGAAATTAAGGTGATCATGGCGGTTAACGCGAGAATGCCAAACTTGTTCATAGAAATAACCCTTATTAAACCGACGTCGCTGGCGACGGGGAAAAAACACTAATGGCCTGTGCCTTGATGGCAAAACGGGCAGGCGTTTGCCCAATCAGTTCACCATCGGCGTTAATATCATGGGGGCGCCGCGTACTCAGCGTCATGGCGGTGGTGGATAACGTACGCACTTTGCGCCAGCGTCCGTGCGTACCGCGCCGCAGCGCGGGTAGCAGGGCGATCATCTCCCACCAGTGCGCCACTTCCAGGCTGTAAACATCCAGGCGCCCATCATCGGGTGCCGCGCTCTGTTCCACCGTCATGCCACCACCATAAAAACGGCCGTTGCCCACGGAAACCTGCACGGTTTTAACCTTCTCGATAATGCCGTCATGTTCCAGCGTGGCGCTGAACGGGCGGCTCTGTTTCAGCAAGGTAAAGGCCGCCAGCGCGTAGCCAAAGGTGCCCCAGCGCTTCTTCGATTCCGCGGTTAAATGGTGGGCCAGCGTGGCGGAAAATCCGATGCTGGAGACATTAAAAAACAGGTGCCCATTAACCTCACCCAGGTCGATAGGGCGCTGGTGCCCGGCGGCGATGACCTTCACGGCCTGGGCCAGGTCGTTGGTGATGCCGAGGGTGCGGGCGAAGTCGTTAGCGGTGCCGAGGGGTAACACGCCCAGCGGCAGGCCGCTGCGCATCAGCCCCTTCGCCGCAGCGTTCAGGCTGCCATCGCCCCCGCCAACAATCACTAAATCGACGCGGTCAGCATAGTCGAGAATGACCTCGCTGCTGTCGCGGCGATCGCTGGCTTCAGGTTCAACAACCTGAATGCCCTGCGCCGTTAACAGGGATATCGCCTGGTGTTTATTGGCTTTGCCATTTCGGGAGTGTTCATTAATCAGTAACAATGCGATCGGCTTTCCCTGAATATTGTCATTATCATGGTTCATTATTATTTCTCAGGTAGTCAGAGCACAATTTCTGGAGGATTGATAGAATCACAGCTGATTACGATGAGGCAATCCACATTTCTTAATTTTACATTTATACATAAATAATGACGGCGCTGGCGAAATAACGCGAAAAAGAGCGGGTGAAATAACCGGGGAGCGATCGTTGTAATAAAAGTGTCATATTTATTTTCTGTTTTAGCGCGTTATTTTTTTTCTCGCCGCGCTCTTCTGACTGCCTCAAATCATTAACATTGATGAAATGCAGGTCTGTAATAACTTTTTCTTATGGCTGTTCGTCGTAGTTTTGCGCTTCTGTTCAGTGTTTGCGCTGCCTGGCGCCTTGTTGGCCTCATTTCCCTGCGTTTTGCAGGTCATAAGTTTTTTGTTGTACGGCAGAAAGCCGATGATATAGTCGCTGAGACACAACATCATCTCTCTGATTACCCTAACAATAACAACATCAGGGTCAGAGCATTACGCACAAGGAATTAGTCATGACCGCTTTTCACTCTCTGGAGTCGTTTCTCACCTCCGTTCAGCAGCGCGATCCACACCAGTCTGAATACCTGCAAGCCGTACGCGAAGTGTTCACCTCACTGTGGCCGTTCCTGGAACGTAACCCGCAATATCAGGAACAGAGCCTGCTGGAACGCCTGGTGGAACCGGAGCGTGTGATCCAGTTCCGCGTTGCCTGGACGGATGACAAAGGGCAGGTACAGGTGAATCGCGCATGGCGCGTGCAGTTCAGCTCATCAATTGGTCCGTATAAAGGCGGCATGCGTTTCCATCCGTCAGTGAACCTGTCGATCCTCAAATTCCTCGGGTTTGAGCAGACGTTTAAAAATGCCCTGACCACGTTGCCAATGGGTGGCGGCAAAGGCGGCTCTGACTTTAACCCGAAAGGGAAAAGTAACGCCGAAGTGATGCGCTTCTGCCAGGCGCTGATGACCGAACTGTATCGTCATCTTGGCCCGGATACCGATGTGCCTGCGGGCGATATCGGCGTCGGTGGCCGTGAAGTGGCCTTTATGGCGGGGATGATGAAGAAGCTGTCAAATAACACCGCCTGCGTGTTTACCGGTAAAGGCCTGTCGTTTGGCGGCAGTCTGATCCGCCCGGAAGCCACTGGCTACGGTCTGGTGTACTTCACCGATGCGATGTTAAAACGTCATGGTCTGGGCTTTGAAGGCAGCACGGTCTCGGTGTCCGGTGCGGGCAACGTAGCGCAGTACGCCATTGAAAAAGCGATGGAGCTGGGCGCACGCGTGCTGACGGCGTCTGACTCTCGCGGCACCGTGGTGGATGAAGCCGGGTTTACCCCTGAGAAGCTGGCGCATCTGGCCGAAATCAAAAATGTGCGTTACGGCAGCGTGGAAGATTATGCGCGTGAACGTCATCTGGTTTACCTCGCCGGTCAGCAGCCGTGGAGCGTACCGGTCGATATCGCCTTGCCATGTGCAACACAGAACGAGCTGGATCTGCCTGCGGCGCGTCAGCTGATTGCCAATGGCGTGAAAGCCGTGGCCGAAGGTGCCAATATGCCGACCACGATCCAGGCGACCGATGCATTCCTGGATGCGGGCGTGTTGTTTGCCCCTGGGAAAGCGGCGAATGCGGGCGGTGTGGCAACATCCGGCCTGGAGATGGCGCAGAACGCAGCGCGTCTGAGCTGGAAAGCTGAGAAGGTGGACATTCGTCTGCAACACATCATGCTGGATATCCACCACGCCTGCGTTGAGCACGGCGGGGAAGGGAAGCAGACCCACTACGTTCACGGCGCGAATATCGCCGGGTTTGTGAAAGTGGCCGATGCGATGCTGGCACAGGGCGTGTTGTAAAACCCGCTCGGCACCCGGCTTAACATCACGGGCGGACCGAAGAAAAGGTCCGTCCGTACAACACCTTCACGTCCCTGATCCACAATGCGTAAAACCCTCAGGCCAGTGCCGTCTGTTTCCGCCGCTGCTTCACCCGCCAGACCCACGCCAGCAAAATAAACCACAGCGGCATCGCGCATAGCGCCATCAGCGTATCGCGGTCAAAGACCATCACCACCAGTGAAAACAGAAAGAACAGCAGCGTGATCCAGCTCATCAGGATCCCGGCAGGCATCTTAAACGTTGACTGCTGGTGCAGTTGTGGGCAGCGTTTGCGGTACACCAGATACGCCACCAGAATCATCCCCCAGGTATAAATCACCAGTATTGCCGCCAGCGTCGACACCACGGTGAACAGCGTCATCACATTGGGCACCAGGAACAGCAGCAGCGTGCCGCTTAACATACAGAAGCAGGAGAACATCAGGCTGCGGACCGGAATGCGCGTGCTGCGCGACAGAATGCGGAACTGCCAGTGGGCGTGCTGCTCCACCGACAGGCCATACAGCATACGCGTGCTGGAATAGACGCCGCTGTTGGCGGAAGACATCGCCGAGGTCAGTGCGACAAAGTTAATCACGGCGGCGGCGGCGGGCAGCCCGGCTTTGGCAAACAGCGTCACGAACGGGCTGGTATCCGGCGAGATATGCTGCCAGGAGGTGACGGCAATGATCACCACCATCGACAGCACATAGAAGATAATAATGCGCAGGGGGATCGCGCGGATGGCCTTCGGCAACACTGTCTCCGGCGATTTGGTCTCGGCGCTCATGGTGCCCAGCAGCTCAATGCCGGTATACGAGAAAATGGCGATCTGGAAACCGGCAAAGAAGCCCACGATACCGTGCGGCATAAACACCGCCGGGTCACTGAGATTATGCAGCGAGGCGGTGACGCCATCCGGCGACGTCCAGCCGCTGCCAATCATCCAGATGCCGGTGACAATCAGCGCGATAATGGCAACCACCTTAATAATCGCAAACCAGAACTCCGCCTCGCCAAACATCTTTACCGACAGCAAATTAAACAGACACAGTAGCCCGAGGGTAAACAATGCCGGGATCCACGGCGACAGCTCGGGTAGCCAGAACTGCATGTAACCACCGCACACCACCACATCGGCAATACAGGTCACCACCCAACTGAGCCAGTAAGACCAGCCAAGGAAAAAGCTGGCCTTGGGGCCGAGGTAGTCGGAGACAAAATCGGCAAATGAACGGTAATCCAGCCGGGTCAGCAGCAGCTCACCCATGGCGCGCATCACCATATACATAAAGAAGCCCACGACCACATAGGTGATCAGGATCGAGGTGCCGGACACCGCGATGGTTTTGCCTGCGCCCATAAACAACCCGGTGCCAATGGCACCGCCCAGCGAGATCAGCTGGATATGGCGCGAACTTAGGCCGCGATGCAGTTTTTGCTGTGTATCCCTTTGGTCAGACATCGCATCCTCTCGACATGAATGAGTTGCAGGCAAAACCACCCTTACCCATATTATTATCAGTGGGTTACGTGCTGATGGATTTGGAAAGCAGTCCACATGCTGGTGCTGCGCTGTAACAAAGTCAACACACTAAAGTACGTAATTATTCACTTTTTGATCACATTCAAGTTTCTGAAAAACAGGGAGAAAGTTTCCTGTATGCATAAATAGTGCATAAGAATTGCATAAAATGGTTTTCCCTATCAGCCAGAAAAAACTAACTATTTATTCACCAACCGACGCAAGGAGGGGGGTAAAAAAATTCTTCGTGGTGGACAAAATCGTTTTGCGTGCTTTTTGAGCTGCGATGAGCGTCGGATGTAGCAGCATGACAGAATTTCACCCTCTGATGCTGGCCCAGACTCAGACCCCTCAGGTACAATCCCCGCTGCTAAAAAAATGAGCTACGGAGAGGCAGTCATAACATGCAACACACCCTGACCCTGCAACAACTGGGCGATCTGGTCAGCCCGGACAATCTGATCACCGACAGTTATCAAAAAGCGTATTACTGCAAAGGCTTCCGCGTAGGCCAGGGTGATGCGCTGGCCGTCGTGCTGCCGGAAACGCTGCTACAACTGTGGCAGGTGCTCAAGGTGTGTCAGCAGAATGACACGATTATCCTGATGCAGGCTTCCAACACCGGGGTGACCGGTGGCTCCACGCCGCACGGTGATGACTATGACCGCCCGGTGGTGATTGTCAGCACCCGCAAAATCAAAGGCGTGCAGGTTATCGATAATGCACAACAGATTATTGCTTTCCCCGGCAGCACGCTGACCGAGCTGGAAACCAGCCTGAAACCGTGGAATAAAGAACCGCATTCCGTGATCGGTTCCTCCTGTATTGGCGCATCGGTGGTGGGCGGCATCTGCAATAACTCAGGGGGATCGCTGTTACAGCGCGGCCCGGCGTTTACCGAGAAATCCCTGTTTGCGCAGATCAGCGACGACGGGCAGCTGCACCTGATCAACCATCTGGGCATCGAACTGGGGAATACCCCGGAAGAGATGATCACCCGCCTCGAAGCCGGGGAATACACCACCGGCACCGCCCCGGACTGGGAAGGGAAAATCTGGGCTGATGACTACGCAGCGGTGATCAAAGATGTGGATGCCACTACCCCGACGCGCTTCAACGGCAACCCGCAGTATCTGCATGACAGCGCAGGCTGCGCCGGGAAAGTGATTGTCTTTGCCGTGCGCCTTGCCACCTTTGACGCCACGTCGCAGGAAGAGACATTCTATATTGGCACCAACGATGAGCAGGTGCTGCTCGACCTGCGCCGCTATCTGATTGAACAGCTGGAGACACTGCCGATTCAGGCGGAGTATATCCACCGCAACGCCTTCCGACTCACCCTGCGCTATGCCCGCCATATGTTCCTGTCGATTAAGCGCCTCGGGCCGGCAGCGCTGCCGGGGCTGATGGCAAAAAAAGCACGCTGGGATGCGCGACTGCGAAAACTCCGGCTGCTGCCACATAACACCCTCGATCGGCTGATCCAGTGGGGCAACCGCATCACGCCTTCCACCGTGGCGCCGCGCCTGATTTCGTATCATCGTCGCTATGAACATCACCTGATGATCAAACTGACTCAGGATGACGTGGCAGAAATGAGTCTGCTGTTGAGAGCATTCTTTGCCTCTCGAAATGGTGAGTGGTTCCATTGTAACGAAGAAGAACAGAAGGATGCCTTCCTGGTGCGCTTCGGCGTGGGTGCCTGCACGGTGTTCTATTGCGATTACGCCGGGATTAATACCGATGACAGGCTGATTGCCTTTGATGTAGCGCTGCGGCGTAACGACGATCGGTGGCTGATCCGTCTGCCGCCAGAGTTGCAGGAACAGGTGCTGGAAGACTCCTGCTGCGGCCACTTTTTCTGCCTGGTGAATCACCAGGACTATATTCTGAAGCCTGGCGTCGATGGTGCGCAGTTTAAAGCCGCAGTGCTGGCGTATCTGGATCAGCGCGGTGCGAAATACCCGGCTGAGCACAATATTGGCCATCTCTATCATGCCTCCGACGAGCATCAGCATCATTTCCATCAGCTCGACCCGACTAACACCTGTAACCCTGGCATTGGTAAAACCAGTAAGAAGAAGCACTGGGCATGAAGATGCCGCTGGTGTTACTCCCCGGCCTGATGTGTGACGCGGGATTATGGCAGCGTATGCGGCCTGAACTGGAAAATATCGGCCCGCTGACGTTTGGCGACCTGTCGCAGGGCAGCACGGTGGAGGAAATGGCTGATGCTGTGCTCGTTAACTGTCCACCGCAGTTTACGCTGGTGGGGTTTTCCATGGGCGGCTTTGTCGCACGCGCCATTGCCCGACGTGTGCCGCAACGTGTACAGCGGCTGATACTGATTGCCACCTCCAGTGAGGCCGATGATCCCATGCAGGCAGAGCTGAAAGCTGCGGTGGCAGAGATGCTACAACGTACCAGAGGTCCGTTTCGCGGGCTGGGGCAGCGTGCCATTGAACTGTCACTCAGCCGTGAACATGAGTCCGATCCGCAACTGAAGCAGCAGATCCTCGACATGAGTCTGCGGCTGGGGCGGGACACTTATATCCGCCAGTTGCTGATGGCGCGCGACAGCGATAGCGCAAGGTTGAATGCTATCCGCTGCCCGACGCTGGTGGTTGCGGCGGCTGACGATCGCATGCGTACCCTGACCGAGTCGCAGGCGCTGGCTGAGGCCATTCCAGGGGCCTCACTGGCGATACTGCACGACAGCGGGCATATGCTGCCGCTTGAGCAACCGGGGCCGCTGGCGGCCTGCCTGCGTGACTGGCTGAGTGCAAACGTATCGTTGCGATAAACAGTTACTAAAAAAGCAGGCAAAGTGTGTGGGGTGGACTGGATTAGCCGGATAATTTCAATACAATCACTGGCGCCCTGTCGGCGCACAGGTGGCAGAAATAAATAGCAGTGTTATCCGGGATGGTTTGCATGAAAAAGTGGTTGCTGATGTTGGTGGTGTCTTTCGTTGCTTTTCAGGCAGCGGCGGCAGCGCATAACGACGATCCCCAGAGCACCAGCCTGGCATTTTACAGTTGGTATCTGGCGGCGCTCAACAAAGAAGAAAGCCCGATTGATGAGCATGATCCGTTATTAAATGAGTATGTCACCGAGCGGTTGCTGAAAAAAATCAATCTGCTGATCAAAAGCCCGGACGGCATGGACGATGATTATTTCCTCCAGGATCAGGATTACAGCGACAGCTGGGTGAATAATGTCAGCGTCAGTCGCTTTACGCTCAACGGCAACCGGGCTTCCGGTGATGTCACCCTTGGGCGTGATCCTGGTGACCAGCAGCATCTGCTGGTCACGCTGGTACAGGAGCACAATGGCTGGAAGATTGACGACGTTGAACGGGAAGCCCCTTCTACTCCCTGATCCCACTTAGTGCAGGCGCATAAACTGCTCGCTAAGGCTCTCCAGTAGCCCATAGCGGCGGCGATACTCCGCACGTTTTTTACTGGGGATCTCTTCCATCGTTTTCTGGCTGAACGCCAGCGGCAGTTGCCACAAGCTGCGGCAAAGCGGCACGCCATCCAGCGACTGCCAGAATTCATCATAACTGGCGACAAACACCGCCTTCTTTTTAAAGCGATAGCGCAGGCTGCGATAAGTGTGGCCCCGATCGCTGACGGCCTGAATGGCGCTGATACCCGTGGCCCGTGCCAGCAGTGATACCCCTTCCAGCAGGACACGTTTGGGGAACAGTCCATCACAGGATTTGGTTGCCGAGCGGATCAGCGCATGGGGCGTATCGCTGTGCGCGCCCTGTATTCCCCCGATCAACAGTACCGGCAAGCCGTCACGCTCGACGACGACGAACGTCAGTACCGCCAGCAGTGTCCCGTCGCCATGCAGCATCATATTCACCTCGCCTTCACGCTCGCAGCGGCCGTTGCAGGTCAGCGTGAGTTGAAAATTCTCACCCTCTTTGCCGCTGAAACTGGCCAGTGATGTTGCGTGAGATGAGATCATGGCATGGCGTAATGCCTGAGAAGGGATCTGTTGAACAAAACGGTAGTGCTGGCTCAGTACCTGCCCCCGCTGGCCAGCAGACAGGCCAAGATGCAGATAAGGCCGATGGATCTTACCCGGCAAGGTTGGCTGAAGGTGCAGCGCATCCTTCATCCCAGGCAGGGTGGCAATCTGCTGCATGTGATGCAGTGTGGCCAGGGGAAAGGCCAGTGAGCGCAGTAAAAATTTGGTCCGCCAGGCGACACTGTGCCAGACCGGGCCGGGAATAATTCTACCGTTAAGCAGATGCTGGAACAGCGATAACCCGTTCTCCGGGCGCGTAAGCGTCAACGTCTCTGACATGATGTGTGATCCGACCTGGTGTGGGGAAATGTATTCAACCACGACGAAAATAAATGGTGAGTCAATGCCTGAGGGATGCTTCAGCCAATCATGCAGCCGTTTAGCTGGCGTGTATTTTTCAAGATTTGTGCGCGCGCCTGGCATCAATCGCTAAAGGGGGCGTAGACTGCTCCGCGTACTCTGACGCCCTCTAATCAATAAGGAATAACGCTGATGAAATTGTTCTATACCCCTGGTGCCTGCTCTCTCTCTCCTCATATCGCGCTTGAAGAAATCGGTGCGACCTTCACGCTGGAAAAGGTTGATCTGAAAACGAAAAAGACCGAAACCGGCGCTGATTTCACCACGATTAACAGCAAAGGCTACATTCCCGCACTGCTGCTGGATGATGGCAGTCTGCTGACCGAAGGTACGGTGATTGCGCAGTACGTGGCAGACCTGAAACCTGACGCGGGGTTGATCCCTGCGGCGGGCAGCGCGGAACGTTACAAAGTGCTTGAGTGGCTGAGCTTTATCTCGACGGAGCTGCACAAGCCAATGGGGGCGCTGTTTAACCCGGCTCAGACCCCTGACTGGAAGCAAGCGACCGTAGCGACACTGAATAAACGCCTCGACTGGCTCTCTTCCGCGCTGGTCGGGAAAACCTGGCTCCAGGGTGAGCAGTTCACCGTGGCAGATGGTTACCTGTTTACCGTACTGGGCTGGAGCAAAGTTGTTGGCTTCTCACTCGACAGCTGGCCGGAATTACAGGCGTTTGCCGGCCGAGTGGCAGCACGCCCTGCAGTACAGCGTGCGCTGAAAGCTGAAGGTCTGATCTAAGGCGTCTGGATCGCTGCGGGTAAAGATCGTAAGCTGGCGCTCTCATCATTTTCTTCACGGAGTCGGCTGTGGAAGGGGTTCCTGAGCAGTTCATCTATGAGCAGGATCGCGCCAGCTTCCGCCATCTTTCCGGGCAGCAGGGCGTTGAACTGTATCGCGCCCATATCACCCGCTACGCGTTTGAACCCCACACGCACGAAGCGTTCGGCATCGGGACTATCGATCGGGGTGCCGAGCGTTTTCGTTATCGTGGGGTGCAGCATGTGGCCCCCGTCGACTCGCTGGTATTGATGAATCCCGATGAGTTACACACGGGTGAATCCGCCACGGAGGGCGGCTGGCAATACCGCATGATCTATATCGAACCTCAGCGCCTTGCAGCCTTAACCGGGGAAACGGGCTGGTGGTTTGAGCAGGCGGTCTGCCATGATCCGCAGCGCGCAGCACAGCTCTCGAGAGTGCTGGAACATTTGTGGCAGACCGACGATCCGCTGGCGACGGACGGCCTGCTGCTCACGCTGTGCGATCTGTTACGTCCTCATGCCCGCATTGCCCGGCCATTAGTGGCCGAACCCCGCCACCGTTTCGATCAGGTACGCGATTATCTGCGTGCCCATTTCAGCGAACGTATCACCCTGGACGAGCTGGCAGCGCTGGTTTCTCTCAGTCCTTACCATTTTCAGCGGCAGTTTAAAGCGCACTATCATGTCACCCCGCATCAGATGCTGATGGCTTTCCGGCTGTATCAGGCCAGCCAGCTGCTGCGTGCCGGGCTGCCTGCGGCAGAAGTGGCGGCCGCCGTGGGGCTGACCGACCAGGCGCATCTGACGCGCAGCTTTGCCGGGCGTTATGGCATCACGCCATCGCGCTATCAGAAACAGGTACGTGCCGCGTTGCGCTGACCGCAATTTGCTACAATCTCCCGACCTCCTTTTCTCCCATAATGGTGTTTTCTCTGTCCGGAGTGGACGATGTTATCGGGTATTTTATTTGCACTGAGCGCCGGGCTGATGTGGGGACTGATTTTTGTCGGGCCGCTGCTGGTGCCTGACTATCCTGGCACCTTGCAGTCAATGGGCCGCTATCTGGCCTTTGGTCTGATTGCGCTGCCGCTGGCCTGGCAGGATCGCCATCGCCTGGCGGCGCTGACCCGTCGTGACTGGCAGGAAGCGTTCAAACTGACGCTGGTCGGTAACCTGCTCTATTACGCCTGCCTGGCCACGGCGATCCAGCGTACCGGCGCTCCGATATCAACCATGATTATCGGCACATTGCCGGTGGTGATTGCGGTCAGTGCCAATCTGTTTTATGGCCGGGATGAAGGGCATCTGCGCTGGGCAAAGTTATTTCCGGCCCTGTTACTGATTGTTGTCGGTCTGGTGTGCGTGAATGTGGCGGAACTGACGAGCGTCACGCATCCGGTGGACGTGTGGCGTTACCTGAGTGGGATCGCGCTGGCCTTTACGGCGGTGGTGTGCTGGACATGGTATCCGCTGCGCAATGCCCGCTGGCTGCGGCAACATGCGATCCGTCCTGCCACCTGGGCCACTGCGCAGGGGGTAGTGACGCTGCCGCTGGCGTTGGTGGGCTATCTACTGGTTATGGGGCAACTGCATCTTAGCGAACCCGCGTTCGCACTGCCGTTTGGCCCGCGCCCGGCATTTTTTATTGCGCTGATGCTGGCGATTGCGCTGTTCTGTTCCTGGCTGGGAACGCTGTGCTGGAATGAAGCCAGCCAGCGCTTACCCACGGTCTTAGTGGGGCCGCTGATCGTGTTTGAGATCCTGGCCGGGCTGGCTTACACCTTCCTGTTGCGTCAGTCATGGCCACCCCTGCTGACGCTATGCGGCATTTTGTGCCTGATGGTGGGTGTGGTCAGTGCGATGCGCATCAAGCCAGAAGCGGTAGTAAAGTCATTGAAAATCAGCGGATAAAAACACGGGCAGCCTGGCTGGCAGCGATAATGTTCAGCCAGGCGCGGGTCAAGGCCCTGTCTGGCCCGGTAGTCCGCTATTTCATCGCAATTATGTGATGAATGTCACCTTTCATTTCTCCACCTCCCTGCTTTATTTATCATCAACTCAGCGGATTCCCTGCCATAAGCAGGGATTGTTCGGCTATAAGAATTATCGCTAAACCGTATATCGCTTTTTTATGCACAGTGACCCCTCCCTACTCAATGCACATTTCTCCATTTTTGAGACGATTTTTTTTTACGCAGACCAGTATTAACTCGAATTTTGCGAAGAAAAAATCGTCGATTCTGGCAGAGATACTAAAGAGAAAGAGGCGCTAATGATAAGTTTAGATGTCACTTAACCGTCACAGGTGAAGCGTGCATTTGATAAATGATAAGTGTGTTTAATCTGTTTCTTTTGAGGTAACCCTCGGTTCTTTCCGTTTTGTGCGCTTTGTTGCCCAAATGACGAGTTTTAGCCATGTGATACGGACGTGCGATTCATTAGAGATGAATGAGGATAATAAACCATTATAAAAAAGAGAATGATCACCAAAGCTAACGATTTTTATAAAGATGAGGAGGGATAGCTTAGAAAGGACAAAGTCACTTAAGGCGCGTTTATCTTTGCCTGCAAAGATAAACGCGCATTGAAAGCCTTGATGCTATTGAGATTTTAGCTGGTGCCTGGATAAGTTACAGCCAAATAGTCGAGCGGGATGACAATTAATTCATCAGCAAACTTCCGCATCACAAAATCGATCTGAACTTTTCAATAAGCTTTGGGAATATTTTATTTTGGTACTATTACACCTGTCATTGACTGCCTGTAAGCAATTACTGGTTTTCAAGATTGTAGGGATAATGGTAAACACTACGGCTGATATCCAGCAAACGGCAGCTACGGCGCGTTCCAATGTCGAACGTATCCTGTAAGAAATTAACGGCTTGCCGCTTGTCATTCGTGGTGAAAAAGTTTTTCAGCACACTTTGCAGCATCTCTTTGTCTGATGACAGCGACTGTAGCTCACGTTCCATACTGTGGA
Organism: Erwinia sp. AnSW2-5; assembly: GCF_045107195.1. Lineage (NCBI taxonomy): Bacteria > Pseudomonadati > Pseudomonadota > Gammaproteobacteria > Enterobacterales > Erwiniaceae > Erwinia > Erwinia sp. AnSW2-5. Next base: position 236,857 of record NZ_JBJGXA010000010.1, on the reverse strand, counting down.
CCTTCTCCTCTAGTTCTTTGATTTTTCTACCTTCTTCTGAAGATAATCCGGCGTATTTCTTTTTCCAACTGTAGAAAGTTGCTTCAGAAATGCCCAGTTCGTCACAAATCTCTTTTACCTTGATACCGTTTTCAGAAGCTTTAATGGCGCTGGTGATTTGCTCTTCGGTATATCGTGACTTTCTCATGAATGCTATTACCTTTCTTAACAATAATGGGATGAGAATGACTGCATTAATCAATGGATCTGTTTTGTACAGATATTAGCGCAGTGTTTAAAAGTACGCGATTGGAATGGCAAGCTTTACGTTAAGGGATTATGAAGAAATAACATCATGGGATTTCTCCTATTTTATTTCAAAAGGGTTTTGATAGCTTTCGATATTGGTTTTTTTGATATAGATTCGTCTCATGCCAGTTCAAGGCCACGTTGTAATTAGGATAACTCCAACGGGAAAGTTAAAAGAAGTGTGCTAACTTTAATCCCGGTCAAAGGGATGTGTGCATTAGAACACACTAAAAATAAGACCAGGCAAAACCATAAATGCAGGCAGGATTTTTCTGGTCAGGTTAAAAAACAGTCTCTTAAAAAAAGGCACAATGATGCCTGAAAAATATTATTTTCTCTTGCTGCGTTCTCGCCAGGCTTTCACTGTGCGTTATTGAATCAGTTGTGGACACGGATGTGTTGGTTTGAGGTTTGGCTGTTTGGAAACACAAAGGATGCTTCGATGAAATACAGTGTGATGTCTAATGCCGCCTGGATGATGTCCGAGAAAGTGGTGTCGGTTTTTGGTGTGATTTTTGTCACCTCTTATGTGGCTAAGTCTTTCGGTCCGGTTATATTCGGGCAAATAGCATTTTCTGCCTCACTTTTTTCAATTATTCAGACTGTTGCTATTTTTGGCACAGAAACCATTCTTTTTAAAAGCATCAGTAAAAGCACGCCAAAAGGAATGCGCCTGATGGCGGTGGCGAAATCATTGCGCCTGACATTATTACTGGTGCTGTCATTGCCCATATTGCTCTACGTGTGGTTGACGATGCGCGAGAACTTTATTGTGTTTGCCGTGGCATCATTTTTATCCGCCCTGTTTGTGACCCAGGATATTTTCAGCGTTTACAATAACGCCCGCCTGGCGTCGCGGATGAATACGGTAGCCAATGCCACCGGAATGATACTGAGCTTTGCCATCAGTTTCACCGTTGCCTGGTGCAAACTCAGCCCGCTGTGGTTGTCCCTGTCCATTGTTGCGGTCACGCTGGTGCCCTATCTGATTAAGCGCAGTCGCTTCTATCAGACCAACACCATCAATCTACCGCCGCGTCATAAGCGCAAGAATTATCTACGTTACTTACTGCATGCGGGACTGCCACTGGCTATCTCAAGCGTGTTTATCGCTGTTCAGGTGAAGACCGCCCAGTTCTTTCTTGTTGGGGTGAGTTCGGCCCAGGACCTTGGCCTGTTCACCGCAGCGAATACCATTTCCGCTTCGTGGATTTTTATTCCCGTGGCGATTATTACATCCTGCTTCTCTGAAATTTTCAGGGAGCGTGCGGATGTGGCAGTAAAACTGGCTTCACGGCTTAATGGCTATGTTATGGCAGTTTCACTTTTGATGCTCTCCGTTGTCACGCTGTTTGGTGACAGGATCATTAACAGCCTGTATGGGCAAGATTACACACAATCGGGAAACCTCATTACGTTGTTGTCGCTAGCAACCTGCTTTTCGGCAATGGGAACAGTAGCGTATCGCTACATGGTGAAAGAGGGTGGTTTCAATTACTTACTGGTGAAAGTGATTCTGCTGGTAGTGATTGGTTTGGCAACATCTTACTTCTTTATCCATTCCTGGGGATTAACGGGCGCAGCCTGGAGCGTGTTTATCACCGAACTCCTGTCCCTGACGATAATGAATTATTTCTTTAAGAATGGCGTCATTCTTAAAATACAGCTTTCCTCACTCAACTACAAAACCTACAGATGAGGTAAATCATGTTAAAGCTCAAAGCAGAGTTGAGAAAGGGTTTTGTTTACCTGCTCAAAAAAATGCCTTGGTCTTACCAGGATAAAATTTATTACTTCCAGAAATTCAAACGTATTCCGAATATCCGGGAACCCAAGTTATTCAATGAGAAGGTTCTGTATCGAAAATATGTAACCGGTGATCATGTGCGCTATGCCAATTTGTCCGACAAGTTATTGGTCAGGGAATATATTGCCGACACCATCGGTGAAGATTACCTGATCCCGCTGATTCATCAGACGGATGATCCGATCTCGTTGCTGAGCTTGCCGAGCCTGAAAAACACGGTGATCAAACCGAATCATGGCTCCGGCATGGTAGAGATCGTGCTGGAAGAACCCGACTGCATCCAGAAACAGCTGCTGATCAAGCGTTGTGATGAGTGGCTGCATAAGGACTTTTCGCACCATGCGCGTGAGATCCACTACCGCTACATCAAGCCCTGCATTCTGGTTGAACAGTACGTTGGTGATGGTAAGTTTGCCGCCGTTGACTACAAGTTTCATATGTTTAACAAGAAGGATGGCAACTTCGAGTACGTATTGCAGGTGATTTACAACCGGGTGGGTAGTGCGGCGTTGTCGATGAACTTCTACGTTAACAACCTGAAGCACAGCTTTTATAAAATCCGTGATACAGGTTTTGATATCAGTGCCGACGGCGAGACGCTGGAGCGCGCGTTGGCTCTGAGCAAGCAGCTGGCGACGGATTTCGACTATGTACGCGTGGACTGGTACATCCATGAAGGGCATATCTACTTCGGTGAACTGACGTTTACGCCAGGCGCAGGCATGGTGACCGGGCTGGAAAATGGTCTGAATCAAATTATGGGGGATATGTGGTTGCAGGATCGTAAAACGCAAGCGCTGCCGGAAGTGAAAGCCTCCAGCGATGTTCCTTTGCCGACCTCGGCGGTGCTAAAAAAGATATAAAAAGTGACAAATAACCTTCTGCCCGGCGAGTCAGGTCAGCTCGCCGGGCAGATGTCGCTTACGGCATCGGCCAGTCGGGAGGTGTACGGCTCATCACTTCGACAAACATATCTTTGGTAATCGTCCAGACGTTATGCAGATTATCCATACTCAACGTAATGCCCAGCAGTCCGGTGACAAACCAGCATGACATACCGATACCAATACCGGTAAAAGCGAACGCCATCACGTTGCGGCTGGCTTTGCGGCACTGCACGTTGAAGGTGCTGGCAAGGAACATCATCACTGCACTGAGCAGCTCCCATCTCATGAGAATAACGCTGGTGGTAATCGTAGCCATATTGAAAACTCCGGGGTGATCGGTCCTGACAAACGGGATGCAACATCACCCGGAACGGGACGGGAGCTGCCAGGCTTGCTCCTTTCCGGTCTGACGCGTTGGTCATGGAAATGTGACGGCGATCACATTATATCACCCGTTTTTCAAAACTGAACAAAATTTATACCTGGTATGGTAGTTTTTTTCGGTCGGCCACGACGGAGCAATGCCTGCATAAGCGATCACAATATTATCGCTGTCGTCGAAAAATACAGATTAATCCGTATGCATAATATTATTTCCCTGCCAGGGAGTCGATCTTCTTTATGTCCTTTTATGCCCTGGAATATCTAATTTAACTTAAGGCGTGTTTGATTATTATTGCGTATTATTTCGTTACGTGATCTCTCACCTTTCCCTGCAATAACTCTGTGTCATTTTAAGTTAAAGTTGTTTTATATCATGTTCTTGCTTGTCTTTTTTTTACCATCGCCCGGATGAAACCTAAGTCAAATCAAACGGTTTAAGATGAATCTTAAGCTGTTTGAAGTTGTACGGCTTATCGATGGCCTGTAGAATTTTTCTAAGCATTGCTCCCTGTTCATTATTTCCCGGAATTATTCCAGGGAGGGTTTTCTATTCTTATAAATAAGATCCAAAAAAATAAATTAACCAATAATACATCTGCAAAATGCAGAAAATAATAAAGGAGTTTGCGTGTCATTTGTCTGCACAGTGGCAGATCGTGACGGGCAAATCACCCAAGTGGATGCCGGGCAGGTTGTTCGCTGAACGGCGAGGGGAGTGAGCATGAAGATCAGGCAAAACGAGGCGGCGACAGCGGCGCGTCAGTTACCGACCATGCGCCAGTCATTTCAACGTATTCATCTGATGATTATCGTGGTGTCGCTGCTGTTCAGCGGGTTATCGCTGTCAGCGTTGTCGATGTATGTGCTGCGCAGCTATGCGGAAAACAACATCCAGCTGGTCGCGGCCAGCGTCAGTTACAGCGCACGGACAGCGGTGTTGGAAAACGATGCGGCGACCGCAGAGAGTATTCTGCGGGATATGGGCGCACGAACGGAGTTTGCGGTCGGACGCGTTTATGGTGCTGACCAGCAGTTACTGGCCCAATGGCAGGCACCGGGCGGCGAAAACCCCTACGGCGCGGGTGCCGTTGTGGCACGCTGGCTGTTCCCTCAGCCGGTCAGTGCGCCTGTGATGCATAACCATCAGGAAGTGGGCCGGGTGTGGATCAGCGGCGATGCCTCACGCGTCCTGCATTATCTGGGGCAGGCGCTGCTGTGGCTGGGCGGCAGTTTGTTGATAACCGCCATTCTGGCGATCTACCTGGCGCGGCGGATGCATGCCGGAATTTTACAGGGGCTGCAAAATATTGCCTCCGTCGCGCATGATGTGCGCAGACGTCGCGCTTTTTCCCTGCGCGTGCCGTCTTCCTCGATTGCCGAGCTGGATAAACTGAGCGGTGATTTCAACAGTCTGCTTGATGAGCTGGACCAGTGGCAGCGTCATCTCAAACGTGAAAATGACTCGCTGACACACCAGACGCTGCATGACGAGTTGACCGGGCTGCCTAACCGCAAAGCCTTTGAACAACAGCTGCAGCTGCTGCTGGACGACCCGAAAACCCGTCAGCAGGTCAGCGTGCTGTTTATCGACGGTGACCGTTTTAAACAGGTTAACGACCGCTACGGTCACGCGGCAGGCGACCATGTGCTGGCCGTCACGGCCCAGCGTTTGCGTGCGCGCCTGCGCAAAGACGACCTTGTGGCACGCCTGGGCGGCGATGAGTTTGCCGTACTGTTATCGACGGTCGAACGGGACGAGCAGGTAGCCCAGGTGGCGCGCGATATTATCGACGCCATGCAGCCGCCGATCTTATTGCCGGAAGGTGTGCGGGTGGTGCAGTCGTTAAGCGTAGGTGTGGCGCTGGCGAAAAATCACAGTTCAGCCGAGGCGCTGATTGCGCAGGCTGATGCGGCGATGTATCACATTAAGGAACTGGGTGGCGGCTGGTACTTATCACCCTCTTACTGGGGGCAGGAAATACACGACTGGCCACCGCAGGTGACGGTGGCAACCGGGCATCATTAGCCGCAGGTCGGGCAGGATTTTTCGCTGACCCGCTGGCTGAAGCCGCTGGTGGCGTAGTCGCCACAGTCGAAATTCCAGCTGCTGCGCTTCAGGGATGCATGACGCATGGTATGACGATAGGCGGTCGGCGTCTGCGAGAACTGGCGGCGGAACACGCGTGAGAACGTCTGCTGGGAGTCATAACCGTACTGCATGGCAATATCAAACACCGGACGTTGCGTCAGACGCAGCGCTTCGGCGGCCAGCGTCAGACGGCGTTCACGAATGTATCCTCCCAGCGTCTGTTTCGTCACGGAACGGAACATACGCTGCAAATGCCACTTCGAATAGCCTGATTTGGCCGCCACTTCATCAATCGACAGAGTCTTTTCCAGATTGTTGTCGATCCAGTCAGTCAGGGTGCTGATGATGTCGTCATGCATACACTTTTTCTCCCAGGTCTCTGTGTCAATAGGTCGCGAACTCAATGGAAGCTGAGTATAATTCCTCAAGTTAACTTGAGGTAAAGTGCTAAATGAAAAAAAATCTTAGCAATCCCAACAAACGCGAACTGACCCCCGGCGACGTGGCGCAGCGTTGCGGTGTGGCAGTCTCGACGCTGCATTTCTATGAAAGCAAAGGATTAATCAGCAGTTTCCGCAATCCCGGCAACCAGCGGCGCTACACGCGTGACGTGCTGAGGCGTGTGGCGGTGATCAAAATTGCTCAGCGCATCGGCATCCCACTTGCCACCATCAGCGACAGCCTGATGCAGTATTCCCCTGGTAAGCGTATGACGACAAAAGAGTGGGCGGTGTTGTCGCAGCAGTGGCGCGATGAACTGGACCGGCGCATTGAAACGCTGACGCACCTGCGGGACGATCTGGACGGCTGCATCGGCTGTGGTTGTTTATCGATGGAAGATTGCCCGCTGCGTAACCCGAACGACCGCCTGAGCGAGCAGGGCACCGGGGCGATCCTGCTGGATGTGAAATGATCCTGGTCTTCTATACTGATGTTTTACTCAGGAGCACATATGATCACCGTACACCATCTGAATAATTCACGATCGCAGCGCGTGCTGTGGCTGCTGGAAGAGTTGAACGTCCCCTACCAGATCAAACGTTATCAGCGTGAGGCCAGCATGCTGGCACCACCGGCGCTGAAAAAAGTGCATCCGTTGGGCAAATCCCCGGTGATCACCGATGAAAATCGCGTAGTGGCGGAGTCTGGCGCGATCCTGGAGTATCTGGAAGCGCGGTATGACGCGGAAGGTTTGCTGAAACTTTTCGATGAAGAAGAGGTGATCCAGTCGCGTTACTGGCTGCACTATGCGGAAGGATCGCTGATGCCGTTGCTGGTGATGAAGCTGATCTTCAGCCGGATGGGCAAAGCCCCGGTGCCCTGGCTGTTACGCCCCATCGGCAGCGCCTTTGGTCAAGGGGTTCAGAAGGGCTACCTCGACCCGCAGATCGCCACCCATCGCCAGTTTATCGAACAACATCTTGCGCAAAATGCGTGGTTTGCCGGGAGTCGCTTCAGCATTGCGGATGTGCAGATGAGTTTTCCGCTGCAAGCGCTCACCGCACGCGGGGGAGCCGCCGACAGCCCGGCTATCCAGGCCTGGCTACAGAAGGTACAAAGCCGTGCGGCCTGGCAGCGTGCGCTCCAACAGGGCGGTGAAGTTCGCCTCGACTGAATGCTTTTCTTTTGTGGCGTGAAAAACGGTTCATCCCATCATCGTCGGCAGTCCGTCATAAGAAAGCGCTATTAGAGTGCGCGGGGCGCTGCCGCTACGCTGAGAGCAGACGGGTGTGTAAATCAATAATTATGCAAATTTATGCGTGAAGAAGTGTTGAAAATGCACCATTAAACACAGGATAATCGTTTGCGTATTCATACTCGTCATATTTCAGGCCGCAGAGGCGCTGGCTTCACTCGCCTGCGACCTGAACTATTTAGCGTATCAGCACAGCAATTAAGCGTTTTTTTGCGTGGAATAGTAAACGTTTGCCTTTATCCGGTCTGCACCTCGCCCTGAGGTTTTTGTACCGCGTATATTGCGCCAGGGATGCAAACGTCGACTACCGCTGGCACATAGTGGTACCACGCAGCGATAACTCATAAGAAATCTCAGGGGATTACGATGTCAGCTCCTTCTCAACCGGCCAGCGGCTCTTTAGACGCCTGGTTCAAAATTTCTGCGCGCGGTAGCAGCGTCCGTCAGGAAATCCTGGCAGGTCTGACGACCTTCCTGGCGATGGTCTATTCCGTGATTGTGGTGCCCTCAATGCTGGGCAAAGCAGGCTTCCCGCCAACGGCGGTCTTTGTGGCGACCTGCCTGGTGGCCGGGTTTGGTTCACTGTTGATGGGATTGTGGGCCAATTTGCCGCTGGCGATTGGCTGTGCTATCTCGCTGACGGCGTTCACCGCTTTTAGCCTGGTGCTGGGCCAGCAGATCAGCGTACCGGTTGCGCTGGGTGCCGTGTTCCTGATGGGCATCCTGTTTACCCTGATCTCAGCAACCGGCATTCGTGCCTGGATACTGCGTAACCTGCCGATGGGCGTGGCGCACGGCACGGGCGTGGGTATCGGTCTGTTCCTGCTGCTGATTGCCGCTGACGGCGTTGGCCTGGTAGTGAAAAACCCAGGTCCTGGCCTGCCGGTGGCGTTGGGTCACTTCCCGTCGTTCCCGGTGGTGATGACGCTGGTCGGGCTGGCGGTGATTTTTGGTCTGGAGAAACTGCGCGTGCCTGGCGGTATCCTGTTGACGATTATTGCCATCTCGGTGCTTGGCCTGATCTTTGACCCGGCAGTGAGCTATAAGGGGCTGTTCGCGATGCCAAGCCTGAGTGATGCGCAGGGTAACTCGCTGGTGTTTAGCCTGGATATTCTCGGGGCATTAAAACCGGCGGTGCTGCCAAGCGTACTGGCGCTGGTGATGACGGCGGTGTTTGATGCCACCGGCACCATTCGTGCGGTAGCCGGGCAGGCGAACCTGCTGGATAAAGACAATCAGATCATCAACGGCGGCAAGGCCCTGACGACGGACTCACTGAGCAGCATTTTCTCAGGTCTGGTCGGCGCTGCGCCCGCAGCCGTTTACATTGAGTCGGCAGCCGGAACGGCAGCAGGCGGCAAAACGGGTCTGACGGCGATTGTGGTGGGCGTGCTGTTCCTGATGATCCTGTTCCTGTCGCCGCTGGCGTATCTGGTTCCGGGTTATGCCACTGCACCTGCGCTGATGTATGTCGGCCTGCTGATGTTAAGCAACGTCTCTAAAATCGATTTCAGTGATTTTGTTGATGCGATGTCAGGTTTGCTGGCGGCAGTATTTATCGTTCTGACCTGTAACATCGTGACCGGCATTATGCTCGGTTTCGGTTCACTGGTGATTGGCCGCATCTTTGCCGGTGAATGGCGCAAGCTGAATGTCGGCACCGTACTGATTGCGGTAGCACTGGTCGCTTTCTATACCTGCGGTTGGGCGATTTAATGCTGTTTCGGGGCCGGGATCACCGGCCCCACCTTCAGATGACACTGATTTTTCCCTCTTTACGCACATCCTGTTTTTCATCGCCTGCCTAATTTGTTTTACTATCTCACAGGACATTGGCCTTCAATGTCTGACTGACAGTGTTTTAAGCCTATCGGAAGACGTATAAAAAGGAACGCATGGAAATCTTCTTTACCATCCTCATTTTGACGCTGATGGTGTCGCTGTCTGGCGTCGCTGCGCGAATTATTCCGTTTCAAATTCCTCTGCCACTGGTGCAAATCGCCCTGGGTGCTCTGCTTGCCTGGCCGACGTTTGGTCTGCATGTCGATTTTGATCCGGAGCTGTTTTTAGTCCTGTTTATCCCGCCGTTGCTGTTTGCTGACGGCTGGAAAACCCCGACCAGTGAGTTTCTGCACCACGGGCGCGAGATCCTCGGCCTGGCGCTGGTGCTGGTGCTGATTACCGTTGTGGGTATTGGCTACCTGATTTACTGGCTGGTGCCGGGCATTCCGTTACTGTCGGCCTTCGCCCTGGCAGCCGTGCTGTCACCGACTGATGCCGTGGCGCTCTCCGGTATTGTCGGCGAGGGGCGCATCCCGAAAAGAATCATGGGGATCTTGCAGGGCGAGGCGCTGATGAACGATGCATCCGGCCTGGTCTCCCTGAAGTTTGCCGTCGCCGTGGCGATGGGCACGATGGTGTTTACCGTTTCCGGGGCCTCGCTGGAGTTCGCGAAAGTGGCGGTGGGGGGCCTGCTGGCGGGGATTGCGATCTGCCTGCTGTACGGTAAGTCACTGCGCCTGTTCAGCCGCTGGAGTGGCGATGATCCGGCGACTCAGACCGTGCTGCTGCTGCTGCTGCCGTTTGCTTCTTACCTGATTGCTGAACATCTCGGCGTGTCCGGCATTCTTGCGGCGGTTGCCGCCGGGATGACCATTTCGCGCTCTGGTATTATTCGTCAGGCGCCGCTGGCGATGCGCCTGCGTGCCAACAGCGTCTGGCAGATGCTGGAATTCGTATTTAACGGCATGGTGTTCCTGATGCTGGGCCTGCAACTGCCCGGGATTCTGGAAATCTCCGTGCGCCAGGCTGATGCCGACCCGAACGTTGAGCTGTGGGTACTGTTCGCCTCAGTCGCGCTGATCTACATGGCGCTGATGATCGTGCGTTTTGGCTGGCTGTGGACCATGCGTTTGATCAGCCGCACGGCGTTAAAAAAACGGCCAATGGAGTTTTCCAGCTATTCGACGCGTGAGCTGCTGATCGCCTCTTTCGCCGGGGTGCGCGGTGCGATTACCCTGGCCGGTGTGCTGTCGATTCCGCTGTTGCTGAGTAATGGGAACGACTTCCCGGCGCGTTATGAGCTGGTGTTCCTGGCGACCGGGGTGATCCTGTTCTCGCTGCTGGTGGGCGTGGTGATGCTGCCACTGCTGCTGCGGGGCGTTGAAGGCGTCGACAAAGCAAGCCACCGCCGTGAGCTACAGATGGCGCGTGCGGCGATGGCGAGTGTCGCTATCGACAGTCTGCATAAGATGGAAGAACGCCTGATGGTCGACACCGAAGAGAACATCGATCCCGAGCTGTTGAAAGAGGTCAGTTCACGGGTGACGGGCAATCTGCGTCGTCGTGTGGATGGCAAAGAGGATATGGAGCGGGCGTTGTTTGCCGAGAACCTGGAGCGACGTTTCCGTCTGAGCGCCCTGCGTTCTGAGCGCGCTGAGCTGTATCATCTGCGGGCGAGGCAGCAAATCAGCAATGAGACGATGCAGAAGCTGTTGCACGATCTCGACCTGCTGGAAACACTGTTGATCGAAAAAGAAGAATAACCGCGTACGGGTGATCCCGTGCGTTTTCTGGGTCGGGCATGCCCGACCCCTACGGTAACCCGCCCGACGTTGTACATTTCGTGTAGGGGCGAGGCATGCCTCGCCCTGCGGGGTTACAATGAAATGCGCGGTGTTTCACCCGGCCAGAACTCGCGACAGCAGGTAATCCATGCCTGGGCGCTGCGCGACAGATAGCTCCCCTCGCGCCAGATTAATCCCAGATTCCACACCAGATCCGACTCCAGCGGCAGCCACAGTAGCTGGCTTTTATCCAGACGCTGACAGATAGGCTCCGGCAGAATAGCCACGCCCATGCCCGCCTGTACCATCGCCGCCAGAAAATCCCACTGCCCGCTGCGCACCGCAATCTGCGGGGTAAAACCACTGGCCTGAAACGCCCGCATCAGCTGGCGATTAAGGGAAAACTCTTCGTTATAAATCAGAATCGGGTGCCCGGCCAGCTCACTGATCGGCATATGACTGCGGCGCAGCCAGGCTTCCGTGCGCGGTACCAGAACACACAGCGGGTGGCTCATCAGTGACAGCGAATTCAGCGGTAAATCATCAGCGACCGGCAGGGCGGTCATGGCAATATCCAGGCTGCCGGACAGCACGGCTTGTTGCACCGTCAGGCCGCCAAACTCAGAAATTTTCAGCGCCACGCCCGGATAACGCTGACGAAATGCGGAGATTGAACCGGCAATCTGCATGCCCACCATCGGCGGAATACCCAGGCGTAGCTCGCCGGTCTTCAGTTCGTTGATATCGCTGATTTCTGCTTCCAGCTGCTTAAATTCTTGCAGGATGGTCACGCCGCGCTGGTACACCGCCTGCCCGGTATCCGTCAGATGCAGTTTACGTCCTTCACGGATCAGTAACGTACAGCCCAGCTCATCTTCCAGCTGGCGCAACATCTTGCTGATGGTCGGTTGTGTGACGTACAGCTGCTCGGCGGCACGGGTGAAGCTTTGCTGGCGAACCACTTCCACAAAGTAGCGCAGGGCGCGAACGTCCATAATCATTCCTGTCTGGCATAGTTGGAATAATATTAAGTCATTTTTTTCACCCTTTGTTACGGCTTTATACTCTTTCCCATAAAAACATTCACAAAGGGGTAAACAGCATGGCATTGGCACTTCGTCCACAGGGTTCGGCCTGGCTGCAACGGGTACAGATTCCGCTACAGGTGGCGCTTTATGTCGGGCTGTTTTTGGTCTCAGAGCAGCTGGTGAATTGGTTGCATTTACCTCTGCCCGCCAACATCGTCGGTATGCTGTTGCTGCTGTCGATGATTATGCTGCATGTGATGCCGCTGGGCTGGGTCAAGGCGGGGGCCAGCTGGCTGCTGGCTGAAATGCTGCTGTTCTTTGTTCCTGCGGTGGTGGCGGTGGTCAACTACGGCGATCTGTTACGCCTCGAAGGCTGGCGTATTCTGCTGGTGATTGGTGTCAGTACGCTGCTGGTACTGGGGGCCACCTCGCTGGTGGTGGACCGCGTGTATCGTTTTGAGCTGTGGCTGGCGGCGCGTAAACAGGAGAAAAGCGATGAATGATTTTATCCTCAGTGTGTTATGCCTGCTGGCTACGCTGGCCGTCTACTTCTGCAATAAACGGCTGTACCGTCGCTGGCATCGTCTGCTGCTGATGCCACTGGTGATGACACCGATGGTGCTGGTCGCGCTGCTGGTGGTGGCCCATATATCCTGGCAGGATTACATCAACGACAGCCGCTGGCTGCTGTGGCTGCTTGGCCCTGCCACACTGGCGTTTGCCGTGCCGGTGTATGAAAACATGGCGATCATTCGTCGCCACTGGATATCGCTCAGTGCCGGAGTGATCACCGCCACGGCGGTGGCGGTGTGCAGCTCGGTGTGGCTGGCGCAGATGCTGTCACTGCCGGAGAGTATTCAGCGCAGCCTGGCAGTACGCTCCATCACCACGCCGTTTGCGCTGGCGGCGGCGAAGCAGCTGGGTGGGCAGCCGGACCTGGTGGCGCTGTTTGTGGTGATCACCGGGGTGTTTGGTATGGCGGTGGGCGATCTGCTGTTTCTGCGTCTGGCGATCAAACAGGGGCTGGCAAGAGGGGCCGGATTTGGCGCGGCGTCGCACGGTGCCGGTACGGCGCGCGCTTACGAGCTGGGTCAGCAGGAGGGCGTAGTTTCCAGCCTGGTGATGATGTTATCGGGTGTCGTGACCGTAGTAATAGCACCGGCTATCGGTCATATCATGTGGGCGGTGAGCTAATCTGACCGGATTCAGAGCGTTTGTAAGGTTACTCAAATTCAGCGTGATTAGTTGGTTTCTCATATAATTTCAGGGACGGTTGGTTTACTCTGCAAGGCCGCCGCATCCCGGCGTGAGTAAAATTTAATCAGGAGAATGAAATGAAAAGAGTGGCAATGACAACTGGCGCACTGGCGCTGCTGGCGCTGGCAGGCTCTGCTCAGGCTATCGAAGGTGGCGTGAGTGTGGGTAAGGATTACACTGATGTGCACGTTGGCCTGGGGACAACAACCCCTGGTTTTGCCCTTTCTGGCGACTGGCTGCGCAGCGATCACGACGGCAACGTAGAGAGCCTGGGTCTGGGTTACAACGTCGCGATTGGCGATGTGTTCCTGTCTCCGACCGTTAAAGCGCTGTCGACTAATCCGAAAGACACCAAAGATGGCTACGCGATTGCCATTGGTGGCGGCGTGAAAGTGCCAGTGACCAAAATGTTTAACGTGTACGGTGAGTATTTCTACTCTCCTGACTCGTTCTCCAGCCATATTGATAACTACCAGGAAGCGTCTGCGGGCGTCAGCTTCCAGCCGATCTCTCTGGTGGATGTGAGCGTGGGTTACAAGTATATGACGCTGAACGGCAAAGATGGCCGTAAAGATAATGTCGTTGCTGATGGTCCATACGTGGGTGCTGCGCTGCACTTCTAGTCGTAGCCACCTGGGCGGCGGGTCGATCGGAAAAGACGATCAACCCCTACGCGTCCGTTGCAGGGGGCGGGCATGCCCGCCCCCTTTGACACAACTTCGGGGTTAATGCCCTTTCCCACCTTCAATGCCCACGCCCGTTTGCGAGCGCACAAACTGCGCCTGGAAGCGCTGACGTTCTTCCGCACCTGATGCCGAGCTATCGGTCACCGAGAACAGCCAGGTACCCATAAACGCTGCCAGCATCGAGAACAGCGCCGGATACTCATACGGGAACACCGCTTTGGCATGACCCAGTACCTGCACCCACACCGTCGGGCCGAGGATCATCAGCAGAACTGCCGTCAGCAGACCCAGCCAGCCGCCAATCATGGCACCGCGCGTGGTCAGCTTCGACCAGTACATCGACAGAAAAATAATCGGGAAATTACAGCTTGCCGCAATCGAGAACGCCAGCCCGACCATAAACGCAATATTCTGCTTCTCAAACATAATGCCCAGCAGGATCGCCACGATCCCCAGCAGCACCACGGTGATCTTCGACACCCGCAGCTCATCACGCTCGCTTGCCTGGCCCTTACGGAACACGCTGGCATACAGGTCGTGTGACACCGCAGAGGCACCAGCCAGCGTCAGGCCCGCAACCACCGCCAGAATAGTGGCGAAGGCCACGGCAGAGATAAAGCCTAAGAACAGACTGCCGCCTACCGCGTCGGCCAGATGCACCGCCGCCATATTATTGCCGCCAATCAGCGCCCCGGTGGCATCTTTAAACACCGGATTGGCGCCAACCAGCAGGATGGCACCAAACCCGATGATAAAGGTCAGGAAGTAGAAATAGCCCATAAATCCGGTTGCCCAGAACACGCTTTTACGTGCTTCACGCGCATCGCTGACGGTAAAGAAGCGCATCAGAATATGCGGCAATCCGGCGGTACCAAACATCAGCCCCAGTCCGAGTGACAGGGCTGAGATCGGATCATGCACCAGCCCGCCAGGGCTCATGATCGCGATGCCTTTCGGGTGTACCTTCATGGCCTCGGTAAACAGGGTGTTGAAGCTGAAGCCGACGGTTTTCATCACCATAATGGCCATAAAACTGGCACCGAACAGCAGCAGTACGGCTTTAATGATCTGCACCCAGGTGGTGGCCAGCATGCCGCCAAACAACACGTACATCACCATCAGAATTCCGACCAGCACCACCGCCACATGATAATCCAGACCAAACAGCAGCTGGATAAGCTTGCCTGCACCCACCATCTGCGCAATCAGATACAGCGCTACCACCACCAAAGAACCACAGGCGGAGAGGGTACGGATCGGCTTCTGCTTCAGACGATAAGAAGCCACATCAGCAAAGGTGTAGCGCCCGAGGTTACGCAGGCGTTCGGCAATCAGGAACAGAATGATCGGCCAGCCTACCAGGAAGCCGAGCGAGTAAATCAGCCCGTCATATCCGGAGGTGTACACCAGCGCGGAAATCCCAAGGAATGAAGCGGCAGACATAAAGTCCCCGGCCATCGCCAGACCGTTCTGGAAGCCGGTGATATTGCCGCCCGCCGTGTAGTAATCATTGCGCGAGCGGGTGCGTTTGGAGGCCCAGTAAGTGATCCCCAGCGTAAAGGCAACGAAAATCAGGAACATGATAATCGCTTCAACGTTGGTCGGCTGGCGCTCTACCGTGCCGCTGATAGCATCGGCAGCCAGTACCCCGCACGGCAGCAATGCCACCAGCGCAAATAACACATGGCGTGATTTCATCCTTTCACCTCATTCAGCAGTTCGCGGGTCAGACGGTCAAACTCACCGTTAGCACGCCAGACATAAATACCGGTTAACAGGAAGGAAATAACAATTAAACCCACGCCAATTGGAATACCGCGCGTCACGTTTGTCCCCTCATAAAGCGGCGTACCAAGCCAGGCGGGTGCGAAAGCAATCAGCAGAATAAAGCCGACATACAGCATTAACATAATAATGGACAGTAGGGTGGCAAAGCTCTGACGTTTTCTCACCAGCTCTTTAAACTTCGCGCTTTTTTCTATTCTTAAGTAGAGGACATTGCTCATTGTAATATCTCCAGATACAGGGTTATTCCTTTGATCCTTGAATAATTAACGTCAATGATCTGGGGAGTCTATTCTTGATATCCTGGTACGGACAATATTAAGGCCTGAAGCGATCTGCTCTGCGGCAGGTTTATGATATGACTATGAAAAGCAGGGGCACGATGGCCCCTGTGGGTTATGGCATTTTAATGGACTGTTTCTCTTCGAGTAATTTCTCCACCACACCAGGATCGGCCAGAGTAGAGGTATCACCGAGGTTGCTGGTATCACCGGCAGCAATTTTTCGCAGGATGCGACGCATGATTTTACCGGAGCGGGTTTTCGGTAATGAATCTGTCCAGTGCAGCACATCCGGGGTGGCAATCGGGCCAATCTCTTTACGTACCCAATTACGCACTTCGGTATACAACTCGGGTGACGGTTCTTCGCCATGATTCAGAGTGATATAGGCATAAATTGCCTGGCCTTTCAGACCATGCGGAATACCCACTACCGCTGCTTCGGCGATTAACGGATGAGACACCAGCGCTGATTCGATCTCTGCCGTCCCCAGGCGATGGCCGGAGACGTTCAGCACGTCATCCACACGCCCGGTGATCCAGTAATAGCCATCTTCATCACGGCGTGCGCCGTCACCGCTGAAATACTGATTTTTAAAGGTAGAGAAGTAGGTCTGCTCGAAGCGTTCGTGATCGCCATACAGCGTACGTGCCTGACCGGGCCAGGAGTCGATGATCACCAGGTTGCCTTCACTGGCCCCCTCCAGCGCATTGCCTTCGTTATCCACCAGCGCAGGCTGCACGCCAAAGAACGGGTTAGAGGCCGAGCCGGGCTTCAGCGCAGTCGCGCCCGGCAGCGGGGTGATCATAAAACCGCCGGTTTCCGTCTGCCACCAGGTGTCGACAATCGGGCAACGGCCATTGCCGATTTTTTTGTGGAACCACTCCCAGGCTTCCGGATTAATCGGCTCACCGACGGAACCAAGGATACGCAGACTGGAACGATCGGTGCCTGCAATCGCCTTATCCCCTTCAGCCATCAACGCACGCACGGCGGTCGGCGCGGTATACAGAATTGTCACCTTGTGTTTATCGACCACTTCCGCCATACGGCTTGGTTTTGGCCAGTTCGGCACGCCTTCAAACATCAGCGTGGTGGCACCGCAGGCCAGCGGGCCATACAGCAGGTAGCTGTGGCCGGTCACCCAGCCGACATCGGCGGTACACCAGTAGATATCCTCCGGGTGGTAGTCAAACACGTATTTAAAGGTGGTGGCGGCATACACCAGGTAGCCGCCTGTGGTGTGCAGCACGCCTTTCGGCTTCCCGGTGGAACCCGAGGTATAAAGAATAAACAGCGGGTCTTCAGCACCCACCTCTTCTGGTTGATGGTGGTCGCTGGCTGTGTTGGCCAGCTCGTGCCACCACAGGTCGCGTTCACTGTTCCAGCCGACGTCTTTACCGGTACGGCGAAACACCACCACGTTCCCTACGCTGGTGACGTTGGGATTGTTCAGTGCATCATCCACGTTTTTCTTAAGCGGGATGGTCCGTCCGGCACGCACGCCTTCATCGGCGGTGATCACCAGGCGGGCGTTACAGTCAATGATGCGTCCGGCGACCGCTTCAGGCGAGAAACCGCCGAAGATCACCGAATGCACGGCGCCGATACGCGCACAGGCCAGCATGGCAACGGCGGCTTCCGGCACCATCGGCATATAGATAGCCACGACATCGCCTTTGTTGATGCCCAGCTGTTTTAAGGTGTTAGCGAAGCGGCAGACGTCGCGGTGCAGCTCGCGATAGCTGATCGTCTTGCTTTCACTGCTGTCATCCCCTTCCCAGATGATCGCCGGATGGTCGCCACGCGTTTTCAGGTGGCGATCCAGGCAGTTGGCCGCCAGGTTTAGCGTGCCATCCTCAAACCAGCGGATAGAGATATTGCCAGGCGCAAAGGAGGTGTTCTTCACCAACGTGTAAGGTTTAATCCAGTCGAGGATCTTGCCTTGCTCACCCCAAAACGCATCGGGGTCCTGTACCGACTGCTGATACATTGACGCGTACTGCTGAGCATTAATCTGGGTATTTTCCGCAATGTTCGCGGGAACCGGGTAGAGATGTGATTGGCTCATAGCTGGCCTCCTTGAAGATTGTTAATAATATGTCAATCAAAGGTTAAGTGAAGATATTGGTTTGGCTTTGTTTTCTTTTTGCGCGGCAGATCACGTCATAACAGAATGTGATGGAACTGAGGGCGCCGCCTGCTCTAAAGATATTCATTTACAATAAAAATCGTTGAGATGCGCACGACATGTCGTGCAAAAAAAGTGCACATAGACCATTTTGTTTCTGCGGGATATGGCAGGGTAATGAATAGCTATGCTGTTTTTAATCTGAATATTTCCAATTATTACAAAGACTTGTTTTATTACCTCAAAGGCAGCTCTTTATCCTGTTACCAGATTGTAAAGTAGCCACATCTCTCGCAGGGTTGCATTTATGCCGTTGAAAATGGTACTGATTACGCGCCTGTAAATCAGGTTTCAACCATCCACTACCTGCGAATTGCCCGATCCCGGTCAGCCTCCCTTGAGTGCTATTCACTCCGCATGCAACACGCGGAAAGCAGGTTTTGTTAAGGAAAATACACGTTATGAAAGCCGTAAAGTTAAGCCTTGCCTGGCAAATATTGATTGCGCTGGTGCTGGGGATCGCCGCTGGGGCGATATTGCATAATCAGCCAGAAAATCGTGAATGGTTAATCACCAACGTTCTTAGCCCGGCCGGTGATATCTTTATTCACCTGATCAAAATGATCGTTGTACCGATTGTGATTTCTACACTGATTGTCGGTATTGCCGGTGTCGGTGATGCTAAAAAACTCGGACGTATTGGTGTGAAAACCATCGTCTATTTCGAAGTGATTACCACCATTGCCATTGTGACAGGAATTACTCTGGCGAACGTGTTTCAACCCGGCTCCGGCATTGATATGTCGACGCTGGCAACGGTGGACATCTCTAAGTATGAAGCCACAACGGCGCAGGTTCAGGGTCAGCCACACAGTCTGGTGACCACGATCCTGTCGCTGATCCCGCAGAATATTTTTGCGGCGATTGCCAAAGGCGACATGCTGCCCATTATCTTCTTCTCAGTCTTGTTTGGCCTCGGCCTCTCTTCACTGCCGTCTGAACACCGCGACCCGCTGGTGAGAGTGTTCCGTTCGACATCAGAAGCGATGTTCAAGGTCACCAATATGATCATGCGCTATGCGCCGATCGGGGTGTTTGCGCTGATCTCCGTCACCGTCGCGAACTTCGGTTTTGCTTCACTGTGGCCGCTGGCGAAGCTGGTGGTGCTGGTTTACGCGGCGATCATGTTCTTCGCGCTGGTGGTATTTGGTGCGGTGGCACGCTTCTGTAAGCTGCGTATTACGACCTTAATACGCATCCTGAAAGATGAGCTGATCCTCTCTTACTCTACCGCCAGCTCGGAAACTGTGCTGCCGCGTATTATGGAGAAGATGGAAGCCTACGGTGCGCCTAAGTCGATCACCAGCTTTGTGGTGCCGACGGGCTACTCGTTCAACCTCGACGGCTCCACCCTTTACCAGAGCATTGCGGCCATCTTTATTGCCCAGCTGTACGGTATTGACCTCTCTCTGGGGCAGGAAATCGTGCTGGTGCTGACGTTGATGGTGACGTCGAAAGGGATTGCGGGTGTGCCGGGCGTGTCGTTTGTGGTGCTGCTGGCAACGTTAGGCAGCGTGGGTATCCCGCTGGAAGGCCTGGCGTTTATTGCGGGTGTTGACCGTATCCTCGATATGGCGCGTACGGCACTGAATGTGGTCGGCAATGCGCTGGCGGTGCTGGTGATTGCCAAGTGGGAAAACCAGTTCGATGCCAAACAGGCCCTGGCTTATGAAGCGCAGCTAAAAACGCAGCCTTCAACCTCATAACCCTGCGGGCTGGCGAGACGTCGTCAGCCCGATTTACTCCACTTTGTTCCTGCCTATCCCTTCCTCCGCGTTCATCTTGCCGTTCGTCATGAAAAAGATGCATTAGTAATATTATAAATTCTCTGTTAAGAATAATCACTTACAATGAGCAAGGCCTTTTGCTCCCGCCAGGCCGGAATTTGTTGGCAAAAAGTATCTGTGTATCGATGCGATAAGCTTTGTAACCCGGATCACGAAATTTGTAAAAACCCTGCTAAAGATCCACTATTTCGCGCCGAAAATATAAAAAAAAGTTACTAATTTTTTCTTATCCCACTCCC
The DNA here is from genome assembly GCF_045107195.1 of Erwinia sp. AnSW2-5. Taxonomy (NCBI): domain Bacteria; kingdom Pseudomonadati; phylum Pseudomonadota; class Gammaproteobacteria; order Enterobacterales; family Erwiniaceae; genus Erwinia; species Erwinia sp. AnSW2-5. The sequence continues at coordinate 216,886 of NZ_JBJGXA010000010.1, read as the reverse complement.
GTTGATCCATTAAAGGATTTAACTCATGCGCAATAATTTGCCCGTTACACAGCAAGAATATGTGTTTGGCGATGACGCCACACTGATGTCAACCACCGATACCGACAGCCATATCACCTACGCCAACGATGCTTTTATGGAGGTCAGTGGTTTCACGGCGGATGAGATTAACGGGCAGCCCCATAATATGGTGCGTCACCCTGATATGCCGCCGGAAGCCTTTGCCGATATGTGGGCGACGCTTAAAAAAGGGGAACCCTGGACCGCGCTGGTGAAAAACCGCCGCAAAGATGGTGACCATTATTGGGTGCGTGCTAATGCCATTCCGGTGGTGCGTAACGGTAACGTCCAGGGCTATATGTCGGTACGCACCAAGCCGAGCCAGCAGGAGGTCCGCGATACCGAGCGTCTGTATCAGGATTTCCGAACAGGGCGCGCGAAAGGGAAGCGCTTCCATAAGGGGCTGATTGTGCGTACTGGCCTGATGGCCTGGCGTTCAGTCTTCAAAACCCTGCCGCTGCGTTGGCGTATTCGCAGCGCGCTGCTGGCACTGCTGCCGCTGGCGACGCTGGGCGTCTGGGCATTGGGGCTGAGTCATGGTGCGCTGGGGATTTTTGCTGCGGGCATGGCATTGCTGCTGCTGCTGGCGTCAGCCTGGCTGGAACAGCAGATATCACGACCGATTGAACGCGTTTGTCAGCAGGCGCTGCGCGTGGCGACCGGGGCCAATCATAAAGTTGAGCAGATTGATCGGGTTGATGAGGTCGGGACCACGCTGCGGGCGATTGGTCAGTTGGGGCTGATGTTCCGCTGGCTGGTGCATGATGTCAGTGGCCAGGCAATCAATGTGCTGAGTGCCAGTGACTCCATTGCACAGGGTAACAGCGAACTGAGCCGCCGCACCGAACAGGCCGCTGCCAATGTCCAGCAGACCGCCGCCACCATGAATGAACTGACGGCCACGGTGAAAAGCAATACCGAAACCGCTGCCGAAGTGAAAAGTCTGTCGATCAGCACCAGCAGCGCCGCCGTACAGGGCGGTGAAGCGATGACGGATATGGTCAAGATGATGGCGGAGATCACCGACAGTTCGAAGAAAATTGCCAATATTACCAGCGTGATTGACGGCATTGCCTTCCAGACCAATATTCTGGCACTGAACGCCGCAGTGGAAGCCGCCCGCGCGGGTGAGCAGGGGAAAGGTTTTGCCGTGGTTGCCGGGGAAGTACGCAGCCTGGCCCAGCGCAGTGCCAAGGCCGCCAGTGAGATCAAAATGCTGGTGGAGAGCAGCGCCGATAAAGTGAAATTTGGCACGCAGCATGTCAATGACGCGGGTAAAACGATGGAAAACATTGTGTCCCAGGTGCAGAACGTGACGTCACTGATCGCCCAGATCAGTTCGGCAACCGCAGAGCAGGCCACCGCCATCGGTGAGATCAGCCTGGCGGTGGAAGATCTGGATCACATCACCCATCAGAATGCGGCAAAAGTGGAAGAGGGTGCGCAGGCCTCCGGGCGAATGACGCACCAGGCTACGCGTCTGGTTGAAGCGATCAGCGTTTTCCGTTAATGAACTCGTTGGGGTCGATGATTTTTTCCGATCGACCCGTGCTGAAGGTGTACACCCAACACGGCGCAGTGCCACGTAGAGGTCGATCATCTTTTCCGATTGACCCGTGCTGAAGGTGTACACCCAACACGGCGCAGTGCCACGTAGGGGTCGATCATCTTTTCCGATCGACCCGTGTTGCTGATGTGCACCCAACGGGCTGACCGAAAAAGAAGGTCAGCCCCTACTGCTCAAAGAGGGTCATCCTCTACGATTCAATGCCCGTTCCCCCTGGATTTGCTAAGCTGACTGCCTGCTCCCCATGAGGTTCCTATGTCAGCCATCCTCGACTTCTGCTTTGCCCACCGTCCGCTGGTGCCGTTTGCCCATGATTACCGTCATGGTGACGTTGAGCCGCTGCATCATCATAACTGCGCGCAGCTGGTTCATACCCTGACAGGCGTGGTACGGATTGAAACGCCGCTCGGGCACTGGGTTGTGCCGCCGGGGCGTGGCGTCTGGTTGCCTGCCGGGGTGAAACACGCGTTGCAAATGACCGGCGACGTTGCGGCGCGCACGCTGTTTATCGATCCGCTGGCGCGTGCCGATCTGCCTGCCAGTTGCCAGGTGGTGCAGGTTTCGCCCCTGCTGCGCGAGCTGATCGTAGCCTCCCTCGACCTGCCCGAACGCTATGCCCCCGCCAGCCGTGCTGAGCGTATTTATGAACTGATCCTCGATGAAATTCGGGTGATGACCGTACTGCCTTTCAACCTGCCAGAACCGCAGAGCGAAGCGCTGGTCGGGCTTTGCCTGGCGCTGCGGGCGGCACCGGGTGAACGCTGGACGCTGGAAAACAGTGCCCAACGCATTAATGTCAGCAGCCGCACGCTGGCGCGGCGTTTTTATCAGGAGACAGGTTTGCAATTCAGCGACTGGGTGCGGCGCGCCCGGCTGATGGAGGCCCTGACGCGCCTGGCCAGGGGGGACTCGGTGCTGACGGTGTCACTGGAGCTGGGCTATGAGAGTCAGAGTGCCTTCAGCGCCATGTTCCGCCGTATTCTCGGCGTCGCCCCCAGCGACTACTTCCCGGCCCACTGATCTTGCGCCACGGCATTCAGCAGCGCTTGTAACGAGGCCCGCGAGACATCGCTGTCAATACCGACGCCCCAGGCGCTGCTATTGCCAGGGAAGATACAGCGCAGGTAGGTGACGGAGCGGCTGTCACTGCGCTGGCCGAGCGTATGTTCGTGATAATCCTGAATGGTAAAGGAGACATCCAGCGCCTGACGCAGCGCATCGGCCGCCGCCGACAGCAAACCGTTTCCCCGCCCGCTGATGCTGTAATGCTTATCGCCCTGCTGAATGCTCGCGTCAAAACGTAGCTGTCCCTGGCTGTCGCTTTCGCTGCGGTACTCACCCAGCTGTAAATGTGCGGCTTCCAGACCATATACCCGGCGGAACAGTTGCCAGATGGCGGCCTGGGTCATTTCACGGCTTTCCCGATCGGCGACCTGCTGCACCTGCTGACTGAAATCCTGTTGCAGGGCGCGTGGCAGAGCCAGCCCATGATTCTGCTCGATCATCCAGGCCGCTCCACTTTTCCCGGACTGACTGTTGACGCGGATCACCGCTTCGTAGCTGCAGCCAATATCCGCCGGGTCGAGCGGCAGGTAAGGCACTTCCCAGCGGCTATCCTGTTGCTGCTGACGGGCGGCAAAGCCCTTTTTAATCGCATCCTGATGGGAGCCTGAAAAGGCTGTAAACACCAGCTCCCCTGCGTAGGGATGGCGCGGATGCACTGGCAGCTGGTTACACTGCTCAACCACATCGACCACCTGCTTCATCTGGCTGAAGTCGAGCTGCGGATGAATGCCCTGGGTATAGAAGTTCAGGGCCATCGTCACCAGATCCACATTTCCCGTGCGTTCACCGTTACCAAACAGGCAGCCCTCAACCCGGTCTGCCCCGGCCAGAAGCGCCAGCTCAGCAGCGGCAATCCCGGTGCCGCGATCGTTATGCGGATGCACGCTGATGCACACCTGTGGGCGCTGAGAAAAGTGGCGGCAGAAGTATTCGATCTGGTCGGCATACACATTAGGCGTGCTGACTTCCACCGTGGCAGGCAGATTAATAATCATCGGTCGCTGCGCACAAGGCTGCCAGACGGCCGCCACCGCCTCACAGATTTCCAGCGCAAAGTCAGCTTCGGTGAAGCAGAAGGTTTCCGGCGAGTATTCAAAGGTCCAGCGCGTTTGAGGCTGCTCTTCACAGCGCAGTCGGATCAGACGGGTGGCGTTCACTGCCAGTTCGATAATCTGCTCGCGGCTCTGACGAAACACCAGACGGCGAAACACCGGCGCGGTGGCATTGTACAAATGCACGCAGGCCTGCTTCGCGCCCTCCAGAGCGATAAACGTGCGATCGATCAGATCCGCTCTGGCCTGGGTCAGCACCTGGATCGTCACGTCATCGGGGATCATCCGCTCTTCGATCAGTTCACGGACGAAATTGAAGTCGGTCTGTGAAGCCGAAGGAAACGCCACTTCGATCTCTTTGAAACCACACTGTATCAGCAGCTGCCAGAATGCTTTCTTACGCGCACCATCCATCGGTTCGGCCAGTGACTGGTTGCCATCTCGCAGGTCGGTAGAGAGCCAGCGCGGAGCGGCGGTCAGCGTGCGGTCAGGCCACTGGCGATCGGTCAGTGTGACGGCTGGAAAGGCGTGATATTTGTCGGCAGGTTGGTGCAGCATCGTTAGGCTCCTTATGGGGGAAAGGACCTATTCTGCGGTGAAAACAGGCTGCCTGGCTGGCGCAAAACTGACAATAGCGGGTGAAAAAGTGACAGTGAAGGGCGAAAAAAAAGGAGCAGGGGATTAAGCCTGCTCCTCTCGACGCCCTGGTGTTGGCGTGGCTGTAGAGTTGCAATGCGTTGCAGTGGTATGCCTGTAATCGTATTAGATGGCCTGCTACGCGTTGTTTACGTCAATGACTGAAGATTGTATTACGATCACAACGTCAACTGACATCAGTTATATACTTTTTCTGCGCGCATTGCATTTCATTTAATAGGGAAATGTGATTGTCGCTACAATTTGATGTCATTAATGATGCGATTTTAATATGTGTTAAAATATTAATATATATAAAAATTACTTATTTTTCATGTTATTGTGTAAGTATATAAGAAAGGTTTGATATAAAATGTCGCTGACGTTGTTGAAATTTAAATCAACGACACGAAGGGCTGGTTACAGCGGTAATAATGGTTTTCTATGAGGTTTTATTTATTAGCTGAACATGTAGTCGTTCTGTGTTTATAGAAATAGCATTGTTTTTGCGTTTTTATGAATAATTGCCCTGCAAGAGGTGTGGGATTCCCACGCCCCTTATGGGTTATACACTGACTTTATCGGCAGTATTGTCTTCATCCAGCGCGCGCTCAAAGCTGCGCAGTCGCTTGTAGATTGACATCAGTTCGACCAGCGTAGTCCAGGAGTTGATCAGATACTGGAACGCGCTGCGCACTTGATCGAACACATTAGTGATCTGCGTCAGCAGGCCAAGGGTGATCGCCCCGGTGACAATTGAGGGAAACAGCACAAAGATGCTGAATACCGCATCCAGTTGCAGATAAAAAATACGCGCGATATTGAAGTAGAGATAGTGAAAGTAGAGGCGAAAGTAGTTCTTACGCACGTGGCTAAACAGATCGCGTACCAGCGGCGGGTTGGCACGCTGTGCGTCATCCTCGCCGTATACCAGCTCTTTACGGTAGGCGGCTTCCACCCGCTGATTGCGAAATGACAGACCGGGTAGTTTAATCCCCACCACCGCCAGTAGCCCGGTGCCGAACAGTGACCATACTACCGCTGCAATCACCAGCGCATAGGGGATCTGGCCGAGGATCGGCACGGTTTTCACATGCACCGACAGCGCCACCAGCACCGGTAAAAAGGCGATCAGCGTCATCACCGCATCAATCAACCTCACGCCCATGTCCTCCAACGTGGAGGCGAAACGCATGGTGTCTTCCTGTACACGCTGGGCAGCCCCTTCGATGTGGCGCAGGCGCGGCCAGTATTCCATGTAGTAACTGTTCATCGCGGTGCGCCAGCGGAACACGTAGTGGCTGATAAAAAACAGATTCAGCACGTTAATCACCACGGCAATGAACGCGATACTGAGAAAGCCGTTTATCTGGGTATAAAACGCCGAGATCTGAATGGTATTCGGATGTGCCATCGCTTTTTGGATCAGGTCATAGAACGGCTCATACCAGCTGTTGATCGCGACACCGACCTGGACGGAAAACCAGGTGACAAAGATAATCAGCGCACTGCCGAGGATTGACCAGCGTTGCCAGGTATGCGGGCTGAAGAAAAACCAGCCTCCGGCAAACAGCAGCGTGACCAGCAGATAATAGCTGTAGAAGCCCAGTTCGCCGGGGGAGATAAAACGCAGTGCGTTGTTGGGCAACGCACCGGGAGGCAGCCATGAAAAATGGATCATCAGGTGAGCGAGCTTGCTGTCAGCATAGCCAAACCAGAACAAAACGGCCAACAGGCTCCAGATCACCACGCTGCTAAAAAACAGCTCTGGCCTGGGGAAAAAGGATTTAAACATAGGCACTCCGCTGTTAATGTCTGGTGGTTATACCGCGATTGACTGTGAGTAATCTCGTTAAGGTTGTATCTATTAATGTCCGTGACGAAAATACTTTATTCTCTGTGGTTATTTATGCCGTTAATTGTCCCGTACTCTTTATTTTGTAGAGGTGGAATACCAAATTCACCTTTAAATTCATGCGAAATAGCGTGGTTGTTTGAAAATTAACTCTGAATGTTTTTTAACCAAAGCCGATAACGATCAATGAACTGCTATGAATAGACTGAATTTTCTTGAATTGGCTCATGTTTTCAGTTTATACCCGTGTGGTTTAACCACACTGAAAGACAAGAACCCTGCAGCCCTGGGGGCGCGGGGGCGGTATATTTTGCGCCAGAGAATGGCGTATTGCAGCGCTGACAGCGTTTTCCCCTGACGGGAAAATGACCACCAGCGTCCAGGCGAAAGTAATAATGAATGAAAACTCAGATGTTATGTACCGACTGCTGGTACAAAGCGTGGTCGATTATGCGATCTATATGCTCACGCCGGATGGAACTGTCGCCAACTGGAACCCTGGGGCGCAGCGTGCCAAGGGTTATCTCCCTGCTGAGATCGTCGGGAAGAACTTTAGCTGTTTCTACAGCTATGAAGATCGCCAAAAAGGCCTTCCCGAGTATGGGTTGCAGACCGCGCGCGCGAATGGGCGCTTTGAGACGGAAGGCTGGCGCTATCGCAAAGATGGCAGCGCTTTCTGGGCCCATGTGTTCATTGATTCTATTCGCAGCGAGAGCGGTGAGTTACTCGGTTTTGCCAAAATTACCCGCGACTGCACAGAGCAGCGTCGTATGCAGCGCGAACAAATCGAACGTGAGCAGACATTCCGCGTGCTGGTGGAAGGGGTAAAAGATTACGCCATCTATATGCTGGACCCGCGTGGCATGGTGATGAACTGGAATACCGGTGCGCGCCGCGCCAAAGGCTACGCGGCTGAAGAGATCGTCGGGAAGCACTTCTCCTGCTTCTACAGCGCTCAGGATCGCCTGCTGCAACTGCCGGAAACCAACCTGAAAACCGCCGCCAACAACGGGCGTTTCGAAGATTACGGCTGGCGCTACCGCAAAGATAGCAGCGCTTTCTGGGCGCATGTGGTGATCGACGCGATCCGTAATGACCACGATCAGCTGATCGGATTTGCCAAGATCACCCGCGACTGCACCGAAGTCCGTGAGTATGAGCATCAGATCCTGCGCTCGAAAGATCTGGCCGAGCAGAACAGTGAGAAAATGGCCTCGCTGTCAACGTTTCTCGATACCATCATTGCCAACATTCCTTCCTGCGTCATCGTTGAAGATGTGGTGTCACGCGAGATCCTGCTGATCAACAGCAAGGCGGAGAAGCTGCTGGGTGGCACGCAGCGTGACTTTATCGGCAAACGTGCGCCGGACTGCATGACGGCAGAGATGGGCGAGTACTTTATGCAACTCTCTGACAATGCGCAGCGCAAAGAGGGGATGCAGCGTAACGAACGGCTGCTGACCACGCCGGGCGGTGACCGCATTATCAATGCCAGCGCTTCGATCATTCGCGGTAACGATGAGCACCATAACTATGTGTTGCTGATCGCCGATGATGTTACCGATCAGCGTGCTGCCGATGCGCGTATCCACCATATGGCGCACCACGATAACCTGACCAGCCTGCCAAACCGCGTTCTGTTCAGTCAGCGCCTGACCCAGGCGTTGCGTGAAGACCGTGATGCGCGCCGTAAAACGGCAACGCTGGGCCTTGATCTGGACAATTTCAAAAATGTTAACGATGCGCTGGGCCATCAGGTGGGGGATGATTTGCTGCGTTCGGTGGCGGTACGACTGCGCTCGGTGCTGCGCGACCAGGACACGCTGGCACGCAGCGGTGGCGACGAGTTTTCAATTGTGCTGCCGGGGTTGACGCACCAGCATGAAGCCGAAGTGGTAGCCAGTCGTCTGATTGAAACCATTCGTCCACCGTTCTGCGTGGATGGCCACAACCTCTCCGTCGGGCTGAGCGTGGGTATTGCTATTTCGGACAGCGGCATGACCACGCCGGATGAACTGCTGCGCTGCGCGGATATGGCACTTTACGAAGCCAAGCGTAACGGCCGTAACCGCTTTGAGCACTTCACGGCGGCCATGAGTGATGTGGCACAGAAGCGCCGGGTGATTGAAAACGATCTGCGTGAGGCCATCACCGGCCGTCAGCTGAAGCTTTACTACCAGCCGATTACCAACAACCTGCATCGCGAGATCATCGGCTATGAAGCGCTCATGCGCTGGCATCACCCGAAAAAAGGCATGATTATGCCGATGGACTTTATTCCGATTGCCGAAGAGACCGGGCTGATCCACAGCCTGGGAGCCTATGCGCTGTATGAAGCCTGCCGTGAGGCTGCCACCTGGCCGGGTGAGCAGAGCGTGGCAGTGAACCTGTCGCCATTGCAGTTTAAAAACAGTGCGCTGGTCTCGGTTGTTGAAGCGGCGCTGAAGGATTCCGGCCTGGCACCGCATCGGTTGGAAGTGGAGATTACGGAGTCCGTGCTGCTGGATAACACCCTGGTGAACATCCACATCTTGCAGAAGCTGAAAACGTTGGGCGTGCGTATTGCGCTGGATGACTTTGGCACCGGCTATTCGTCGCTCAGTTATCTGCGCTCGTTCCCGTTCGACAAAATCAAAATCGATAAGTCGTTCATTAACGATATGCATGACAGCCGTGAAGCGCTGGCGATTATCCGTGCCATTACCGGCATGAGCCGCAGCCTGGATATTCAGATCACCGCTGAAGGCGTAGAAAGCAACGAGCAGTTTGAACGTTTGAAAGCGGAAGGTTGTACCCTGTTCCAGGGCTACTACTTTGGGCGCCCGCAGCCGTCAGAGAGCCGTTTGCAGGAGTTCTGAGCTTAACACCGGGTCGGGCATGCCCGACCCCTACAATGCCCGTATACAGCATCATCCCTCGCCGCCCGTATACAGCATCATCCCTCGTAGGGGCGAGGCACGCCTCGCCCTCTGCCTGCCATCACAATTGTTAATGAAATTGTGCCTTTTTGTTTCTATCCCCTCACGCCTTGTACGTATTACTGTTACAGTATATGTAATTGTTACCGGTAACAATAATAACTGAAATTCGCCGGAACAATGACCCATCCGCTCCCCCATTTTTGCGATCGCCCAGGCGAACGTTCGAGAAGGCAATGTCATGTCAGAGCAAAAAACAGGCAGTACACGCAGAGATTTTCTGCTGAGAACCATCACGCTGGCCCCGGTGATGGCGCTGGGAAGTGCTGGATTAGGTTCGCTGGCGGCATCTGCGTCGGCGGCCGCGCAAGACAGCGCGCCCGCTGGCCCGCAACAAGCACGTGAGTACCAACCCACCTGGTTTACGCCGGAAGAGTACGCGTTCCTTCAGGCGGCCGCCGCACGACTGATCCCGGCGGATGAGCGCGGCCCCGGTGCGCTGGAAGCGGGCGTTCCTGAGTATATTGATCGCCAGATGAATACCCCTTACGCCACGGGCAGCAACTGGTATATGCAGGGACCGTTCCACCCGGATGCTGATAAAGCGCTGGGCTATCAGCTGCCACTGACGCCGCGTGATATCTACCGCCTGGGTCTGGCCGATGCCGATGCACTGGCAAAACAGCAGCACGGCAAGGTATTTGCGGCATTGAGCGGCGAACAGCAGGACGCGTTCCTTCAGGTACTGGAAGCGGGCAGCGTTGAACTGCCCCAGGTCCCGGCCAAAACCTTCTTCTCCTTCCTGTTACAGAACACCCGCGAAGGCTTCTTCAGCGACCCGATCCACGGCGGTAATCAGGGGCTGGTCGGCTGGCAGCTGATCAACTTCCCAGGCGCACGCGCCGACTTTATGGACTGGGTAGAACGCGGTGAGCGCTACACGCTGCCGCCGGTATCAATTCGCGGGGAAAGAGCATAGTCATGGCAAACGAACAGAAAAAAGTGGATGCGGTGATTGTCGGTTTCGGCTGGGCCGGGGCGATCATGGCGAAAGAGCTGACCGAAGCCGGTCTCAACGTGGTGGCGCTGGAGCGTGGCCCGCATCGTGATACCTATCCTGACGGCGCGTATCCGCAGGTGATTGACGAACTGACCTATAACATCCGTAAAAAGCTGTTCCAGGATTTGTCAAAAAGCACCGTGACCATCCGTCACAATGCCGCGCAGACTGCACAGCCGTACCGTCAGCTGGCGGCGTTTCTGCCCGGCACCGGCACCGGCGGCGCGGGCCTGCACTGGTCGGGCGTACATTTCCGTGTCGATCCGATGGAACTGCGCATGCGCAGCCACTATGAAGAGCGTTACGGCAAAAATTTCATCCCGGATGGCATGACCATTCAGGACTTCGGCGTGACTTACGATGAGCTGGAACCGTTCTTCGATCAGGCCGAACGCGTGTTTGGCACCTCCGGGTCGGCGTGGAGCGTGAAGGGCAAAGTGGTCGGCCAGGGCGGCAAAGGTAACCCGTTTGCCCCGGACCGTTCTGCTGACTTCCCGTTGCCAGCACAGAAGCGCACGTACTCCGCACAGCTGTTTGCCCAGGCCGCAGAGAGCATTGGCTACCATCCTTACGATCTGCCTTCGGCCAACACCTCTGGTCCCTATACCAATACCTACGGTGCCCAGATGGGGCCATGCAACTTCTGCGGCTATTGCAGCGGTTATGCCTGCTACATGTACTCCAAAGCCTCGCCGAACGTGAACATCCTGCCCGCGCTGCGCCAGGAGCCGAAGTTCGAGCTGCGCAACAATGCGTATGTGCTGCGAGTGAATCTGACCGACGATAAGAAACATGCCACGGGCGTGACCTATGTGGATGGGCTGGGGCGTGAGAACGTGCAGCCGGCCGATCTGGTGATCCTCTCCGCCTTCCAGTTCCACAACGTGCATCTGATGCTGCTCTCCGGCATTGGTAAGCCGTACGATCCGGTGACCAACGAAGGCACCATCGGGCGCAACTTTGCCTACCAGAATATCTCCACCATTAAGGCGTTCTTCGATAAAGACGTCTTCACCAATAACTTTATCGGTGCAGGTGGCGCGGGTGTCGGCGTGGATGACTTCAATGCGGATAACTTTGACCATGCCAAATATGGCTTTGTCGGCGGTTCACCGATGTGGGTCAACCAGGCGGGCGTGAAGCCGATTTCTGGCCTGCCAACGCCTCCGGGCACGCCGAACTGGGGCAGCAAATGGAAAGCGGCGGTGGCGGATCACTATACTCACCACGTCTCGATGGATGCACACGGCGCGCACCAGTCCTATCGCAATAACTATCTCGATCTCGATCCGAACTACAAAGATATTCACGGCCAGCCGCTGCTGCGTATGACCTTTGACTGGCAGGACAACGACATCAAGATGTCGCAGTTTATGCATGGCCGGATGCACAAGATTGCTGAAGCGATGAATCCGAAACTGATCAGCGGCTCGCCAAAAGCCGCCGGGACCCATTTCGATACCACCGTGTATCAAACCACCCATATGAACGGTGGGGCGATCATGGGCGAAGATCCGAAAACCAGCGCCATTAACCGCTATCTCCAGAGCTGGGATGTGCCGAACGTGTTTGTTCCCGGTGCCTCGGCGTTCCCGCAGGGTCTGGGCTACAACCCGACCGGCATGGTGGCCGCGCTGACCTACTGGTCGGCAAAAGCGATTCGCGAACAGTACCTGAAAAACCCGGGTCCGCTGGTGCAGGCATAAGGATAAGCAGATGAAAAAGTTACTTCTTATTGCCCTGTTGCCGGGCATGATGGCGTTTAACGCGCTGGCAGACGACAACAATGACGCACTGATCCAACGCGGTGATTACCTCGCCCGTGCCGGGGACTGCGTGGCCTGCCACACGAAAGCGGGTGGCGAACCGTTCGCAGGCGGGCTGCCGATGGCCACGCCGATCGGCACCATTTACTCCACCAATATCACCCCGGATAAACAGGGCGGGATTGGCGGCTACAGCTATGACGACTTCCAGAAAGCGGTCCGTCATGGCGTGGCGAAAAACGGCGATACGCTCTATCCGGCGATGCCGTATCCCTCTTACGCGGTGGTCAGCGACGACGATATGCAGGCGCTGTACGCTTACTTTATGCACGGCGTGAAGCCCGTGGCGCAGGCGAATCAGGAGAGTGACATTCCGTGGCCGCTGTCGATGCGCTGGCCGCTGGCCATCTGGCGCGGGGTGTTTGCCCCGGATGTGAAGGCATTCCAGCCGATCAAAGGGCAGGATGCGGTGCTGGCACGCGGTCAGTACCTGGTGGAAGGGCTGGGCCACTGCGGAGCTTGCCATACACCGCGCAGCATCACCATGCAGGAAAAAGCGCTAAACAACGATGAAGGCAGCGACTTCCTTTCCGGCAGCAATGCGCCAATTGATGGCTGGACCGCCAGCAATCTCAGAGGTGACGGACGTGATGGACTTGGCCGCTGGAGTGAAGACGATCTGGTGCAGTTCCTGCGTATGGGCCGTAACGATCATACGGCGGTGTTTGGCGGTATGACTGACGTGGTGCAGCACAGCCTGCAACATCTGACGCCGGAAGATGCCACGGCAATTGCCCGCTATCTGAAGTCGCTGGGTGCCAAAGATCCGAATCAGGTCGGCTTTACGCCGGACGACACCGTGGCGAAAGCGCTGTGGAAAGGTGATGACAGCAAAACCGGGGCGTCGGTGTATGTGGACAGCTGTGCAGCCTGCCATAAGACGGATGGCAGTGGCTATAAACGCTTCTTCCCGGAACTGCGTGGTAATCCGGTGGTGCTGACTTCTGACCCGACGTCGTTGATCCATATTGTGCTGAGCGGCGCACAGCTGCCGGGCATGAAAGGGGCACCGACCACCATTACCATGCCGGCTTTCGGCTGGCGTTTGAACGACCAGCAGGTCGCCGATGTGGTGAACTTTATCCGCACCAGCTGGGGCAATACGGCGGCTGAAACCGTGTCGGCCAGCGAGGTGGCAAAAGTGCGTAAAGATGAGGCGGTGGTACATCAGCAGGGTAATGCGGATGTGGAGAAGTTAACGCCGTAACAGACTCATTCGGGCTGACCTGATAGGACGGTCAGCCCTGTTGTTAAAGCATGTCCGCGCCATACTGATTACAGGTGACAGGTTGGATACAATTCCTTAATCACCGTTAAAGCGAATTCCACTTCTTCTGGCCGTGTTTGCCTGCCAAAGCTAAACCTGACGCTTGATTTAACCTGATGGTCATTAAGACCAATGCCCCTTAAGACATGGCTGCCCGCAGCATGCCCGGAAGAGCAGGCGGATGACGTGCTGATGGAAAGACTTTGGGTTAATTTTTCCAGGAAGCGTTTAAAATCGATATCTGCAAATGTCACGCTGCTGACATGAGGTAAGCGAGGGCATTCAGCCCCATTAAATGTCACCATGGCGAAAGTCAGTAGCTGTTGCTCGAAGCGATCGCGAAGCCTTTTCATCTTTGTCGGCTCCCCGGTGTTTAATGCCTCTTCTGCCCGCTCAGCTGCTTTACCAAAACCAACAATACCGGGAACATTTAACGTTCCACTTCTTAAACCAGACTCACCATATCCGCCCGTTATCTGCTTTTTTATTAATGTATCGAACACGCCTGACGACTTGCGAAGATATAAGGCCCCGACACCTTTTGGACCATATATCTTGTGCGCTGAAAAAGTCAGAAGATCAATGTTATTTGAATGCATGTCCAGTGTCATTTTACCCACTGCCTGGGTTGCATCGCACATGAACGTGATGCCATATTCTCTGGCGATATTGCCAATGCTGTCGATGGCATTGATCGTACCCAGTTCGTTATTGGCGTACATGATTGAAATAAGTATTGTTGTGTCCATGATTGCCGATTTTATTTTATCAACACTTATCTCACCATTAGTTTCAGGTTCAATGTAAGTCACTGATGCACCCTCTTTTTCGAGATCCTTCAGCGTTGCCAAAATGGAAGGGTGCTCGATTGACGAGGTAATAATATGGTTGCCATTTACATTATTAATGCTGTAGAGGCCGCGTAGCGCAAGGTTATTACTTTCAGTTGCTCCAGACGTAAATATGATTTCATCTGGATTTGAACCAATCAATGTTGAAATTTTCTTTCTCGCCTCTTCAACAGCATGATGAGCCTGGTTCCCATGATGGTTGTTTGTGCTTGCCGCATTGCCATAAATGACATTAAAAAAAGGGATCATTTCCTCAATAACTTTGTCATCACAGGGTGTTGTGGCATTGTAATCTAAGTAGACAGGGATGAGGGGGGGAACTTTCATCTTTGTTTTTATCCTGTTAGTTATAGGGTCTGGTGACCATAAACATGACCCATAAGGTGGAAAGTGAAACCCCCAGCAACTGATATATTCAGTCATCTGGGGTAAAGTAGAAACTATTAATAAGTCGATGTTAGTTTTACAGTATTGATTGTGAACAATATGACGGCAGAGTATAAAATTAACATCAATACACTTGAACGCGCCATAGCTCCCTGTCAGCAGAATTTTCAGACATTGAACGACGTCCGTGCAACACACTATAGTTGTCAATAATAACGATATCGCCGTCCTGCCAGATATGTTCGACAAGGTTACGCTCATCATAGGCGAGGTTATTAATAAGACGAACGGTTTCATCAGAATCGGTGTCTTTTCCCACCACTTTAGTCATGAATTTTTGCAGATCTGAATGACTGGATTCCTGATATCTCAATACTTTTTCGCCAGTGATCGGGTGTTTCGCAATCAGCGGGTATTGACGTTCCTTGCCACCAAAGTAGGTAAAGGGAGTATGGTAGCTCATAACAAACTGCTCCCATTCTTTCCGGGTTTTGCTATCGAGGATATCGAGTGCATTTTTTGCATCAACCAATGTGGTTTGTCCCTCTCCAGGAAGTGGCGCTTTCTTACAGTACAGAACAAATGATTTTGCCGCGAAATTGGGATCTTTTTCAACGAAGGGATTGTCAGGAGGCAGCATACTCAGATCCCAGTGCAGCGGAATGTCCTCCAGCGAGTGGACGAAGCCATCAGGTTTATCATGTGGCTTAACTTTATGTACGGGGCCAAACTGCCATATATAAGGATTGCCGAACTGTGCAGTAAATTGGGTCAGGTTATCTTCATCTATTACGTCAATCCCTCTGATAACGACAAAACCATAGTTGAGGATCAGCTTTTCAAGTAGTGCTGTTGGTAAGTCTAAACAATTCCTTTTGTTGTGATTATTGATGTGGGTTAAGAGAATGCCAAACCGGCCTTCATGGATAATCTGTGCTTTAAAGTCATCATGCGATTCAATGGGTAACTCAATCACTCCCCAAGGTTTTTCTTTGTTTTCTATGGTCATGATATTATATTCCTTTTCTATTTCATGTTTATGAAATAATTTCCATTTACCATTGTGAGATAATAATGGTGTTTGGCTCCAGGGTACCTTCCCCATTTTCATATCGCCAGGCAGAAGTGTGATGGGTATTTTTTCATGTGATGATGATAAGTGAGTGCTCAATCTCACTTCTTTCGGGAAGTGGTATTTAATCATTTCACTCAGGCCCATGCCTCGAACGAACATTTTATTGGCTAATGTGGCAACCCATTTTTTTTGTTCTGGAGTCAGACTTTCATTATGTGAATATAATTCGAGGGATAACATTCTTTCTATGGCATGAATATCCTCTTTGTTAGGTGTTTTTGTTTTCTGTTGAACATAGGATGAGGCCTTTTTTAGATAAAAACCCAGTATTTCATCAACAGTTGAGTTGGACGCATTGAAATTAACGTTTTTTTCATGCAGAGATGCATAAGAATGCCATTTGATATTTGACCATTGGTTTAGTTTCCTCACGGTAAGGTTGTATTCTTTACCAACAGAGTCCGGTATGTTAAGAATGTCAGAGAAGGTTCTGCTGTCACTAAAAATATTTAATACAGCCCCTGGCTCATAAACATCTGCGATGGCATGACAAACATTATTCAGTTCTCTTAATGCAAGATATTCACCTTGATCGGGTAATGCTCCCATGACTTTAATGCCAATGTTAGGCGATTTTAGTGGGAATCCTGGAAGAATTAATTCAACAGGAATATCATGCATGATCCACCAAACAAGCTTTTCTTTGAGATATGCCAGCCTTTTCCTGTAGATAGCCTCACTGTTCTGCTCGCTAAACATTGGTGTCATTGCGGCAATAACTTTTTCTATTTTACTGTCTAATTGTTGAGTGTTTTTTTTATGCTGAATGTAGTGCTGTAACTTTTCTCCAAATGTATCCCATGCGCCAAATTCTTCAGGGTTCCATACCTGTGAAATAAATGCATCGACAGTGTTTTTCCCCCATCCTAAAAAAAGCATGTTGTAATAGGCGATAAAAAAAGTAACGCGATAATTTAAATCGCAATGTATTATTTTTTTCTTATCGGCAATCATTGAGTATATGCTGCAAAATGAAATAAAATCTTCTTTTTTTGGATTCCAAAAATCCACTAAAATACTGTATCGCTGAAAACCTGATTTCGTTACAACGGTTTCTTCATTATCTCCATTATCCAGCGTTTCATCATCAGAAAGGTTAACAATATATTCAACCCCGAACTCTTTTAATTGGCTAAGGTTATCATGACTTAACTTACCGGAAGATAATGTGAGTGAGTCGATTTTTATTGCATTTAAAAATTTCTCATATTTCATCGTCATCTCCTTAAAAGGACGATCTGCCATCAATTCATCCATGTTTATATCTCGACAAAGTGGCTTGGGCTGCCATTGACATAAACCATTGCCGTTGAGTTCTCATCAATTTCATAACGTTTAAACAGCACGATCTCCTTTCCACGCTTTAATGCTACGGAATGCCAGGGGGTCAGCCAATTATCATCAGACTTTGCCAGGCTAACACCAATTTTTCGTGATTCTCTTTTCTGTGGGTGTATAGATAGTCGTAAGGAATCGGGGAATATTTTTTCGACTAATTGACTCCAGGCATTACTTCGCTGTATGACCCGATATGCATTAGTTCGCGCTCTTTTCTGTAAGTTGTTTTTGCTAAACGCTGCATATTTTTCCATGCCACACATATCGTCGAAAAGAAATTTAGTGATACCAATATACATATCATGAACTGAAGGATATATTTCACGGTTGTTTTTTATTTTCTCGATCGGTTCACCGAAAAAGACTAACAGTTCATCTCTTTTGGTCGGCAAATCTTTAATGTATTCGAAATGGTCATCCAGATCATAGAAAGTGAAACAGTCAGGGTGATTTTCATCGACATACTGTTTTAATGCGATCAGATATTGCTCGATTTCCTCATCACTGATTTCTACCACATCCGAAAAGCAGTAACCATCAGAGCAAATAATTATTTGCGCACCTGGCTCGTAGATCGATTTAATTTTTATGCATAAATCAGACAGGTTCTTCATCGCCGTTTTCTCTGCCAGATCGGGAAGTACACCTAACGTTTTTTTCTTATTGGGTGATTTTCCGGGAAAGGCAGGCAATATCATGTTTATTTTTTTATTTTCGTTGATGCGTTTCAATAACGTCTGTAAATGTGGGCCGTACTCACGTTCACGAGGTATTTTAAGATCAGATTCACCCTGTACCATCCTTCTTTCATTAAACAGAATGTTTATGATTTTTTCGGCAACATAATGGGAATTATCTATGTTTTCATCTGCTGACTTTGACGTGTTCCTTTCATGTTTCATAGAGATATTATCCTTAATATTGTTTAAATATAGGGTGAGTCAATCAGATTGGTTTTTTTAAACTTTTATTGTATTAAATAAACTGTTAAAATTGGCGTTATTAGTGTTATAAACGTATTTCGGTTACCGAAAAACTATTTAGTCACAATGGTATTGTTAGCATGAAGAAAAAATTAAGTATACATTTTTCAACGAAGGTTATTTCGGGTGATACATCACTGAGTCATATCAGGGGGCCAGCAGAGCATGAAGTCAGAGAACAGATAGTTCGTGCGGCAGGTGTCTATTTTCGTACGTTCGGATATGAAAAAACAACCGTTTCAGAGCTGGCGAGACATATTGGTTTTTCAAAAGCGTATATTTATAAATTTTTTAATTCAAAACAAGCGATTGGTGAAGCTATTGCCTCTTCTTGCATTGAGACTATTATCGATTCATCAGCAGTCAGTTTTGCCAGAGCGGCCTCTCCTGATGAAAAACTTAGTCTGTTCATCACTTCATTAACAAATACGATTAAACAACTTCTTTTTGAAGAGAAAAAATTGTACGACATCGTAAAGTTTGCTGTGTTGGAAAACTGGTATTGCCATCAACGACTGCAAAATTTCATTGAAACCACTATTGCGGCTATCCTTGATGAAGGGCGGGGTAGTGGATTGTTTGACAACAGATTACCTGTTGAAGTGGTAGGGGAATCTATTTATCTGTCTTTCCAGTCTTTTCTTAACCCTGTGATGTTAGAGTATTCTCAGGATCAAGACCCAAAACTGGTTATTGATCTTGTTCTATCTGGTATCAGAAAAAAATGATATTTTAGTGACTGTTTGACATAGTAGTCACAGCTGTGTAACTTCCTTCTAAAACGCTAAACAGAAGGAAGGATACACATGTTCTGCGCCCAATCTAAACGTCATTATCAATATACCTTAGTCAGAATTGTTATCGTTTTTTTTGCTCTTTCAGCTTCGGGTTGCGACAATTCAATACCACAAACCTCTCTTTCCCCGCCTTTAGTACGAACTTTTCGTACTACTGACAATTTACAAATTAATAAAGAAAGCTTTACGGGCACTGTTGTGGCGAAAACACAGAGCAATTTGAGTTTTCGTGTTGCTGGCAAGGTAATGCAAAAAAATGTCGATGTTGGTCAACGCGTAAAAAAAGGACAGATCCTGGCCCGAATTGATGCGGCCGATCTTTTATCGCAGCTAAATGCCAGCAACGAGGCGGTGTTGGCGGCAAAAGCTGAGCTGCTTAAAGCGACAAATAATGAGCAGAGATTCCGTTCACTGGTGTCGACAGGGGCGGTATCCCGGGTTGATTATGATGCGGCAAAAGCGCAGGCAGATGTTAATCGTTCAGCACTGCGCAGTGCTGAATCGCAGTTGAGTATTGCCAGTAATGAAACCGGCTATGCGGAATTAACCGCTGATGTTGATGGCGTGATCACTAACACTTTCATTGAACCGGGTGAGTATGTCTCTGCCGGGCAAATCGTCATCCAGTTGGCCCACCAGGGGTCACGCGAAGCCAAAATAAATCTTCCTGAAAGCCAGCGCCCAAAAATAGGGGAAACCGCTACCGCTCATCTCTACAGTAATAATAAAACCACCCAGGCAACACTGAGATTGCTTTCAGAGGCAGCCGATCCTACGACACGCACTTACGCAGCACATTATACGCTGGACGGTGTTTTCCCCCCGTTAGGTTCAACAGTATCCCTTAGTTTTGATCATCAGCCTGTATCAGGTTCAACACATATTCCTGTGACGGCCATTAATGATTTTGGACAGGGTACAGGGGTGTGGTGCATCAATGAAAAGACGTCTGAAGTTTCCTGGTGTCCGGTGAAAATATTAACGCTGACGAATGACAGTGCCACAGTGCTTGATCTTAATCAGGATACGCTGATCGTTTCTCTCGGTGCTCATCTCTTACGCGAAAATGACAAAGTTCGCTATCTTCCGCTTTCAGAGAACAAGTCATGAAGGGATTTAATCTGTCTGAACTTGCGGTGCGGGAACGATCGATTACCGTTTTTTTCTTAATCATTACCTGCCTTGCGGGTATTTATTCATTTATCAATTTAGGACGTGCGGAAGATCCCGTCTTTACCATCAAGTCGATGACCATCACCGCCGCATGGCCCGGCGCAACAGCAAAAGAAATGCAGCAACTGGTCGCTGAACCGCTAGAAAAAAGGTTGCAAGAACTGACCTGGTACGACAGGACAGAGACTTTCAGCCGACCAGGGTTAACCTTTATCACCCTGACATTAAAAGATGAGACGCCCCCTGCTGAGGTGGCCGGCGAATTTTATCAAAGCCGTAAGAAGATTATGGATGAGCAGGTGAAATTGCCTTCCGGCGTACAGTTCCCCCAAATGGATGATGAATATGGTGATGTAATATTCACTATCTACGCCTTGAAAGCCAAAGATGAGTCGATGAGAAACCTGGTTCGAACGGCTGAAGACTTGAAGCAGCAGATTCTGACAGTGCCGGGTGTGAAAAAAGTCAATCTTATCGGTGAACAAGCTGAACGCATTTTTGTTGATTTCAATTATCATAAAATCACTACCCTGGGATTATCGCTCGATAAAATACGTGCTGCACTCGCCGGGCAAAATAGGGTGGCTCCGGCAGGGGCGATCAGCACCTCTAGTACAGATGTCTTTATCCGTACCGACAGTGCACTCTCCAGCCTGGAACGAATTGAGAATACGCCCATCGTGGAAAACGGGCGCACTATCAGGCTGAAGGATATTGCTACAGTAAAATATGGTTATGAAGATCCCCCCGCATTTAAAATAAGAAATCAGGGCACCCCGGTTCTGCTTATTGGTGTGGTGATGTATCAGGGATGGAATGGATTAAAGCTGGGAGATAGTCTTCGGGAAAAGCAAAAGCAGATATCTTCAGATTTGCCGTTGGGCATGTCTCTGGTTGAGATCACCAACCAGGCAGACAACATCAAACTGGCGATTAATGAGTTTATGCTTAAATTTTTTATCGCGTTAACAGTGATTATGTTAGTCAGCCTGTTCAGTCTTGGTTGGCGTGTGGGATTAATTATCTCTGCCGCAGTACCGCTTACGCTGTCGATTGTTTTTATCATCATGTTAGCCACGCACCGGGATTTCGACAGAGTCACGCTGGGCGCGTTAATTTTATCCCTTGGCCTGCTGGTTGATGATGCAATTATCGCTATAGAGTCGATGATTGTGCGCATGCAGGCTGGCTTTGGCAGAATTGAGGCCTCTTCTTATGCCTGGTCTCATACTGCAGCCCCTATGCTGGCGGGGACGTTGGTCACTGCGATAGGTCTGATGCCTGTGGGGTTTGCGCGATCCAGCGCCGGAGAATATGCCGGAAATATTTTCTGGATCGTTGCGTTTTCTCTGATTGTTTCCTGGCTTGTAGCCGTTACTTTTGTTCCCTACCTGGGGGTTAAACTCCTGCCGGAAGCGACAAAGTCCCACCGCAGTTTGTACGATATTTACAACACGTCTTTCTACAACCGTATGCGCAAAATGCTCTCCCTGATTATCCGGTTTAAATGGATGGTCAGCTTCAGTGTTTTCCTGGTTCTTGGCCTTTGTGCCGCAGGTATGGGGCTGGTGGAAAAACAATTTTTCCCAATATCTGACAGGCCTGAAGTGATGGTGGAAATTAATCTGCCTTCCGGGACGTCTATTGAGCAAACCAGTCTTGCTGCCGCCAAAGTTGAAGCGTGGTTGCAGCAGCAGAGTGAGACACTCATTATGACAAGCTACATTGGGCAAGGTGCTCCGCGTTTCTATCTGTCTATATCGCCAGAATTACCCAATCCGGCATTTGCTAAAATCATTGTGTTGACCAAAGATCAGCATGCCCGTGATGTGCTACAAACCAAACTACGCAACGCGGTGGTCGACGGTCTCTCTTCTGAAGCCCGAGTGCGGGTTAGCCAGATTGTTTTCGGTCCCTACGTACCTTATCCCATTGCTTTTCGGGTGACGGGCCCCGACAGCGACCGGGTTAAATCCATCGCGACTGAGGTGCAAAAGGTGATGCTGGAAACGCTTCATGTTGAACACGTTAATAAGGACTGGGGGGACCTCAATCCTACCCTTCACTTTATTATCGACCAAAGCAGGCTGAATGCTTTCGGGCTGACAGCCTATGATGTCGCCAGCCAGTTAAGGCTCTATATCAATGGTGTTTCCGTCTCCCAGGTGCGGGACGGTACGCGCACCGCAGAGTTGGTGCTAAGAAGTTCGGGTGAGGCCCGGTTGGACCCTTCCCGGCTGAATAGCTTTACCTTCACAGGTAGCCAGGGTCAGCACATTCCTTTATCTCAGGTGGGGCAGTTGCAGGTGATGGCAGAAGAACCGCTGATTAAACAGCGTAACCGACTGCCGACAATTACCGTGCAGGCAGACGCCGGGGAAGGATATCAACCACCTGATTTATCTGTAAATATTATGGAAAGGTTGGCTCCTCTCGAGAAAACTCTTGGCGTGGGATATCGCATTGAGATGGCGGGATCCATTGAAGAGTCCATAAAGGCCAATGATGCGCTGGAAAAAATATTTCCCATCATGCTGATATTAATGCTGTCGGTGATTATTTTTCAGGTGCGTTCAATCAAAGCGATGTTCATGGTGATCCTTACCGCCCCGCTGGGGTTGATCGGTGTGGTTCCGGTGCTCATTCTGTTTAATCAACCTTTTGGTTTTAACGCGATTCTGGGATTGATTGGCCTTGCAGGTATCCTGATGAGGAATACGCTGATCCTGATTGGGCAAATCCAGGATAATGTTAAAGCCGGATTAAGCAATAATGCTGCGATCATGGAAGCAACAGTGCAACGGTTCCGGCCCGTATTCTTAACGGCACTGGCCGCGATTTTGGCGTTTATTCCCCTGACCCAGTCCGTATTTTGGGGATCGCTGGCATATACACTGATCGGCGGGACTATCGGTGGAACGATAGTGACATTACTGTTCCTGCCTTCGCTTTATGCCATATTTTTTAAAGTGAAAGCGCTGCCTGACCCGCATGCCGATCAGATTAGCCATGCTCGTTAGTGCAAGGCTGTTCTGACCGGACCGGTTATCGTCATGGTTCTGGTGACGATAACCGGCCTGTCAGGGTTATGATTGACCGTAATACGCCCCCGCCCCATGCTTACGCAGATAATGTTTATCCAGCAGCACCTGCTGCATATCACGCATCCCCGGCGTCAGCTGACGCGAGAAAATCCCCATATAGGCAATCTCTTCCAGTACCACCGCGTTATGCACGGCGTTATCCGCGCTGCTGCCCCAGGCGAACGGCCCGTGGGCGTTGACCAGCACCGCCGGGACTGCCGTCGGGCTGATGTCGCGTGAGCGGAAGGTGTCGATAATCACTTCGCCAGTGTTGTGCTCGTAATCTTCAGCGATCTCCTGCGGCGTCATCAGGCGCGTGCAGGGAATCGTGCCGTAGAAATAGTCGGCGTGGGTGGTGCCCCAGGCGGGCAGATCCAGCCCGGCCTGCGCCCAGATGGTGGCGTGGCGCGAATGGGTATGCACGATGCCGCCGATATCGGCAAATGCCCGGTACAGCGCCAGATGCGTGGCCGTATCGGAAGAGGGCTTCTTGCTGCCTTCCACGGTGCGGCCGCTTTCCAGCTCCACGACCACAATGTCGTCAACCGTCATGCCGTCATACTCCACGCCGGAAGGCTTGATCGCCACCAGTCCGCTGCTGCGATCAATGGCGCTGACGTTGCCCCAGGTAAAGGTCACCAGATGGTGGCGCGGCAGCGCCAGATTGGCCTCGAAAACCTGCTGTTTCAGTGTTGCTAAGCTCATTGTAAGCCTCCTTCCTGCATTTTCTGTTCAATCCAGCGCCGGGCCTGCACGATCTCGGCCACCGGCTCCTCGGCTTTTTCGGTCCACATCTCAATCAGAAACGCGCCACGATAGTTAAGCTGTTTCAGCGTGCGGAACACGCCAACAAAATCGACACAACCTTCGCCAAATGGCACGTCGCGGAACTGCCCCGAAGAGCTGGCGGTGACTGGCTGCGTGTCCTTCAGATGGATGGCGGCGATGCGGTCAATGCCCAGCGCCAGTTCGGCGGCAACGTCATTGCCCCAGGCCGTGAGGTTGCCGATGTCGGGATAGACCGTGAACCACGGCGAAGCCTGCTGTTTATCCCAGTGTTTCCATTTGCTGATGGCATTCATAAATTCGGTGTCCATAATCTCGACAGCCAGCATCACCTGTGCGGCGGCAGCGCGGTCGACCGCCCAGGCCAGCCCTTCAGCAAAGCGGGCCACCGTGCCTTCATCGTGCGGTTCGTAGTAGACGTCGTAGCCCGCCAGCTGAATGGTGCGGATGCCGACATCTTTTGCCAGTTGGATCGCCTGCTCCATCAGCTTATAGGCCTGCTCACGGATGGCCGGGTCTCGGCTGCCAAACGGAAAGCGGCGGTGCCCGGAGAGGCACATGGAGGGGATGGTTACCCCGGTTTCCATTATCGCGTTGACCAGCGACAGGCGCTGCTCCTTGCTCCATTGCAGGCGTGACAGCCGCAGGTCGGTTTCATCTACCGACATCTCGACGAAATCGAAGCCGCAGGCTTTCGCCAGGGCGAGGCGTTCCGGCCAGCTCAGGTGCGAGGGCAGGGCTTTTTCATAAATTCCCAGCGGGTGTTGGCGCATGATTATTCTCCCCAGATGTCGGCAATCGCCTGATGGAACTCGGCAGCGGTAGCCAGCCCGTTGGCACTTTCACTGAGCGCCCGGCCGACGATAAAGGCTTTCACATCAATCTGTTTAAACTGCGGCAGCTCGTCCGGGGTGAGCCCCCCGGTGACCGACAGGGCAAAGCCCAGATCGGACAGGGCTTTCATTGCGTCCAGATCCTGATGGCTCCACTGCTGGCCGCTGGCCTGCGCATCGCGGCCACGATGGTAGATAGCCTGCGTTAGCCCCAGCTTGCGCCACTGGCGGGCGTCATCGAGCGTCCAGTGGCCGAACAGCTCAATCTGGATATCTCCCTGGTGCTGATGGGCGACCTCAAGCGCGCTGGCAAAGGTCGCCAGCGGGGCTGCGCAAATCACCGTCATCCAGTTGGCCCCGGCTTCAAACGCCAGTTGCGCCAGGGTGGCCCCGGCATCCGCCACTTTAAAATCGGCCACCAGGGTTTTATCCGGTAGCTGCTGGCGCAGCTGGCGCACGGCGTCAATCCCGGCGCTGAAGCAGAGAATGGTGCCCGCTTCGACGATATCCACCTGCTGATGCAGCCGCTGCGCCGTTTCCAGCGCGGCATCCAGCCGGGTGTGATCGAGTGCCAATTGCAACTGCGGAATCCGTGAATGACTCATGATGTAACTCCTTGTGCGGCGATCAGCGCCGTCAGTAGCTGCTGGTAACGCTGGTATTTTTTCTGATACAGGGCATGGCGCTGCGCATCCGGTTGATAGCTGACGATGGCGGGTGCCAGCCCCTGCTGCGCCTGTTGCAGAGAGGAATACGCTCCGGTGCCGGTCATCGCCGCCAGCGCCGCGCCCAGGCAGCCGCTCTCTTCAATCTGTGGGATCTCGACCGGCAGCCCGCTGGCGTCGGCAAACATCTGCATCCACTCGGCGGAACGCGTCGGCCCGCCGCTCAGGCGCAGAGCGCTGACCTGAGGGAAGCGGATGAGAATGCGGTTGAGATGGGTGAGGTGCGAGAACACCACGCCTTCGTAGATCGCCTGCACCAGATGGCCGCGCTGGTGGCCTGCCTGCATACCAAAGAAGCTGCCGTGCAGGTCGGCCCCGGCGTTGCAGCCGTAGAGGAACGGCAGGAACAGCAGCGAGCTTTGCGCAGGCGGCAGGGCGGCGACCCACTGATTCAGCTGCGCATAATCGTCAATCCCCCACTGCTGGCAGAACCACTCCAGATTGGCCGCCGAGGTCGGGCTGGCTTCGTGAATGATGTACTGACCGTCAATGGCGTAGCGCCCGTACACGAACGGATGACCACTTTCATCGCTGATGCGGTCGGTGATGCCGCTGGTGACCGACCAGGTGCCCATCACCGCGTTCAGCCGGGTATCGTCATGCAGCCCGGCGCACAGCGCGGCCGACACCACATCGAATAGCCCGCCGACCACCGGCGTGCCTGCGCGCAGCCCACACAGTGCTGCCGCTTCTGCTGTGACTTCTCCGGCGATCTCGGTTGGGCCGACAATCGGCGGCAGGGCAGGCAGAATGTCGCCGAGGCCGAGTGTGTTCGCCAGGGCGGCAGACCAGCCACCCTTCTCCATATCGTAGAGGTTGGATTCAGAAATATTGGTCTCTTCACAGGCCAGTTTTCCGGTCAGACAGTAGCGCAGGTAGTCATGCGCCATCAGCACGCTGCCGATGGCCGCATAGCGCTGCGGCTCATGCTCTTTTAACCAACGCAGCAGCGAAACCGGGTGCCCGGTCCACAGCGTTTGCCGCGTTATCGGGTAAAGCGTCTGCGGCATCCCTTCGCGCTGCCAACGCTGTACCAGCGCCAGCGCCCGGCGGTCCGACGAGAGGATGCCGTTGCCCAGGGGCTGCTGCTGTTTATCCAAAAGAAACAGCCCTTTACCCTGTGCTGAAATCCCCACGCCCGCCACCTGAGCGGCATCCAGCCCGCTGGTTTGCAGTACCTCGGCAATCACGCGGGCGGCCTGCTGCCACAGCAGCGGCATATCGCGCTCGGCGCGCCCTGGCTCTGGCACCAGCACGGGCAGAGTTTGCCGTGCTACAGCCCGTTCACGACCTTCGGCGTCATACAATCCGGCTTTAATAAAGGTGCCGCCGCAGTCCAGCCCTAACCAGTAGCTCATGCTGCCTCCTTGTTCTGTGCATCGCAGCGTGCAGGCAGCGTCAGTGCCAGTAGTGAGGCGATTGTCAGTGAGATCGCCAGGCTGTAAACCCCGGCATCTTTGCTGTAAGCAACAATCAGCACGCCGACCATATAAGGACCGCAGAAGCCGCCGAGGTTACCCAGCGCGTTAATCACGCCGCGAGCACCGCCCGCCACTTCGGCATTAAACAGGCGGGGAGGGATACTCCAGAACACCCCGGCTGCCGACTGAATAAAGAACCCGCAGCCGCACAGCGCGGCGTATGACCACCAGATATGGGATTTCAGCAGCACCGACAGCGCCATGCACAGGGCAAACCCGGCCAGCGGCAGGGCGACGAACAGCTTGCGCCGTCCGGTGGCATCGGACAGCGATGAGAACAGGAACATGCCGAAGATCGCCCCGACATACGGCAGGATCGCCAGAAAGCCCACCTGCTCCAGGTTGCCGTTGGTCAGCCCTTTGAGGATGGTGGGCAGCCACAGGGTGTAACCGTAGATCCCGGTCTGGTAGAAGAAATTCACCATAATCAGCCGCCACATCACCGGCTCTTTCATCACCTGGCGCAGCGAGGCTTTGCGGGTGTTTTTGCCTTTGATCAGCAGCTGTTCGTCGTGCAGGGTTTTGATCAGATACTGTTTTTCAGCGGGTGAGATCCACTTCGCTTCCTGCGGGCGGTTGCTGATGGTGAAGTGCCACAGCGCCATCACAAACAGCGACAGCACGCCCTCCACGAAGAACAGCATGCGCCAGTCCCAGGCGGTAATGATCCAGCCAGAAAGCGGGGCGGTGAGGATCCCGGCGATCGGCACAAACATGATCACAATGGCGTTGGCGCGGCCGCGTTCGGCATCGGGGAACCAGTTGCCGATCATCGTCAGCACCACGGGTAACATGCCGCCTTCGGATACACCGAGGGCAAAGCGCAGCGCCAGCAGCTGATACTGATTGGTTGCCAGGCCGGTCAGCAGAGAGATCACCGCCCAGGCCAGCAGCGACCAGCCAATAAAGCGTTTACCGTTGCCGTAGACCGCCAGCTTGCCGCCGGGGACTTGTAAGAACAGGTAACCGATAAAGAAGATCCCCCCAGCCAGTCCGGCCATCGAGGCACTGATGCCGAGATCGGCGTCCATCCCACCGGGCATGGCGAAGGCGATATTGACCCGATCCATATAGGAAATAATGCAGGTGATCAGGATCGGCGGAATGATCCGCAGCCAGCGCAGTGAAGGGATCCCTTCCCGGGTGATCGATGTGGAAGTCAGGCTCATAGTGATCCTCTTTCTAGTCAGCGAGATCGGCCGTGGGGATCTTCACCACCACCTTGCGGATGGCCTCGGGCGCATTCAGCGCGCAGTTCGGGCGGTGAATATCCTGCGGGAAGAACACGGCAAAATTGCCTGGCTGCATCAGCACCAGGGTTTCATGCGGGGCATCCTGGTAAAAGATGATGTCGCGTTCGTCGTCGTAGGGCTGGTGGATAGTCGGTTCACACTTCTCCGTCGCCACGCCCATCAGCTCGTTGCCGGACACCAGATACTGCACGTCGATAAAACGACGGTGTGCTTCCGGGTAGTTATCGCCGTGCGGGGCGGTGTGCAGATCCAGCACCTGTACCTGCCAGCCGGTCTGGCTGTCCTGATAGCGTCCGGCCGCCATATTGGCCAGGTCGTGAGTGGCTAAATAGTCGAGGGCACGTGCAATGGCAGGCGGATAATGGTGTGCATCGGTATTATTGATATGTCCAAAAATCATGCGGTTTCCTCCCTTACAGTGCCTGGATACGTGCCCAGACGCGCTCATCAACCGGAATGCCGAGGCGCTGGTTCTCTGCACGGATACCGGGGAATTTATGGCCGGGCAGGCGGATGGCCTGCTGGCTGTCGGCGCGTTCGGCCCCGGTGATGGACTCGCGAATGCGTGCCAGCTTGCTGTCGCGGGTGGCACCGTCGATCAGGCGGTCGACGTCGATGGCGATAAACACCTGTGAGATACCAAATTCATCGCCGTTATCTTGCGTGACTTCGGTAACGGATGCGCCGTTGGAGAGCAGGGTGGCGACCATATCCAGTACGATCGAGAGAGCAGAACCTTTCCAGTAGCCCATCGGTAAAATGCGGCGATTTTCTTCAATCGTGGCGGGATCGCGGGTGTATTCACCGTCATTGTCAAAACCACCATCGACCGGCAGCGTTTTACCCGCCAGGCGGTTCACCTCCAGCATGCCGTAGGAGAACATCGACATCGACATATCGACCATGGTGATCGGTTCGCCCGGCACGGCGACGATCAGCGGGTTGGTGCCGATGGCGCAGTTTTTCGCACCCCACGGCGGCATCACCGCGATGGAGTTAGTCCAGCAGACGCCGATATAGCCTTTTTCCGCTGCCTGCCAGCCGTAGCTGCCGCCGCGCATCCAGTGGTTAGCGTTGCGTAACGCCACCAGCCCGATGCCGTGCCCGTCGGCCAGTGCAATCGCGCGATCCATCATGCTGCGGGCGGTGAGATTGCCGATGGCGCGGTGGGCATCCCACTGCTCTATCGCACCCAGCGAGAGGATTTTTTCTGCTTCGGCCTGCGGCACGATGTGCCCGGCATCCAGCTGCTGGATAAAGCGGGGGAACCGATTCACCCCGTGGGAGTAGACGCCGTTCTCGCTGGTGTCGGTGAACATGGTGGCGCAGCTTTCGGCTTTGTCCGCCGGCACACCGCGTGCCAGTAACACCCGCAGGAACTCCTGTTTCAACTGCTGATAGCTGATTCTCATACTGCTGTCTCTCCCCGAAGGTGGCTTTATTTCAATATGTGGAATATCGTTCCAAATAAATCCTATGCGCCAGGGGGGAACAAGTCAAAGAAATGAGGTGGGATTTTATCTTTATAAAACAGTGAGATAAAATTAGTGTCGGGTTCTGTGATCGCCAACACATTGGGTGAGATTGTGGCGTGGGGAAACCGGGTCAGGCAGGCCTGACCCCTACAACATCATCCTGCCACCGTAGGGGCGAGGCATGCCTCGCCCGGCCGGCTAACCGATGATCACCCGGTACAGCGAAG
Source organism: Erwinia sp. AnSW2-5 (assembly GCF_045107195.1). Taxonomy (NCBI): domain Bacteria; kingdom Pseudomonadati; phylum Pseudomonadota; class Gammaproteobacteria; order Enterobacterales; family Erwiniaceae; genus Erwinia; species Erwinia sp. AnSW2-5. Next base: position 187,053 of record NZ_JBJGXA010000010.1, on the reverse strand, counting down.
TGGTGGCGGTGATATACAGCTCGTTACCGTCCGGGCCGCCAAGGGCGCAGTTCGACACACGTTCAGGCACGGGGATCTTGCCCCGCGTGCGGCCGTGGCTGTCGAAAATAATCACCCCGTCGGCGCAGCTGCAATACAGGTTGCCGCGATGATCCACGCAGAAGCCATCCGGGAAACCGGGAGCAACCTCAGCAAACAGCCGTCCACTGCCCAGTTCCCTGCCGTCGACCGGATAGACCCGCAGCTGGCGTCGGCCCAGCGTAGGGAAGTCGACAATCGACATATCCGCCACGTACAACAGGCTCTCGTCGGGCGAAAAGGCCAGCCCGTTGGGGCGTTGCAGATCGCTGGCGGCGATGGTCAGTTGTCCGCTGGCCGGATCGAAACAGTAGAGGTAACAGCCGATCACCTGGCTGTGCGCGTGATAACCCTCGTCGTCGCTGACGATGCCGTAAGGCGGATCGGTGAACCAGATCGTGCCGTCGGATCGCACTACCACGTCGTTCGGCGAGTTAAAGCGTTTACCGTCGACCTTCTCCACCAGCAGCGTGACGCTGCCGTCGTGCTCCGTTCGGCTGATGGCACGGCGGCCGTGCTCGCAGCTCACCACCCGGCCCTCATTATCACGGGCGTTGCCGTTGGCATAGTGCGAGGGTGAACGCCAGAGACTGACTTCACCGCTGCGCTGCCAGTGGAACATACGGTTGCCTTTCACATCGCTGAAGATCACCGCGTCCTGCTCTGGCAGCCACACCGGTCCTTCGGCCCAGATCGCCGGGGAGCAGAGTGTTTCCAGCCTGAGATCATCGATCTGCATAATGCCTCCGTTACTTCACGCCCCAGATGGTTTTGTAATGTCCCTGGTAGTTGTTCTGCGGGTCGTAATGGTTCTGCGGTCCGCCATCGCTGCCGATATTGTCTTTGGTGATCAGGTGCGCCGGGGTGACATAACCTGACGGCGGTTGCCCGGCGAAGGCGCGGTTAAACTCATCCAGCAACTGCCAGCCGTGCAGTTTCAGTGGCTCGGCCACGGTGCCGATCTGGCTGTCACCGCTGCGGATACGCTGGAAGGCAGAGATCGAGCCATCCCCGGCGGAGATATTAAACGGCGCATTTTTACCGCCTTTCCCTGCGGTTTTCAGCGCCGGGGCCATAAAGTCAAAATAGAGGTCATTGATCGCCAGCGCGTACTGGAACTTATCGCCGTACTTCTGCAACAGGCTGAAGGTCATGGATGGCATACGGTTGGCGGTATCCGCCAGCGGCGTATCGATAAATTCCACCACTTTACAGCCGCTGCATTTCTCAATTTCCTGTTTCATCGCATTGGCCTTGTCCAGCGCGATTTGGTAGAGCGAATCGGTGAAGATCAGCACCTGTGCCTTACCGCCGGACTGTACCACTGCATACTGCGCGGCGAGGCGCGCCACTTCGTTGGAGTCAGAGGTGATGTTGGCGACCACACCATATTTAGCAATCGGTCCTGGCTGCGGTTCCGCGTGCCAGGCCATCAGCACGATTTTTTGCTGGATGGCTTTTTTCAGTGGGATCTTGGCAACGTTCGGGTTCCAGCCACCAATCACGATGCCATCCGGGCGTTGAGCAATGGCCTGGTTAAGTGCCGCCAGCTGATCTTTTACTGAGCCACCGCCGTCGAGGGTTTCCAGCTTCCAGCCGGCGGCAGCGGCGGCTTCACTCAGCCCCTGCTGCACACCCTGTACGCCGCCGTTTTTCATATCCGAGGCGATAAAAATCACCTTCTTATTCTTTTGCAGGACAGGCCCGGTGGTGGGGCCGTCCCATTCGGTGACGCTGGCCGTGGCTTTGGTAATGGCGGCGGTGGCCTGATCGAGGTAGCTGTCGGCCCAGGCGGGCAGCGATCCTGCCAGCAGGGTGCCAAGGGTCAGAGCAAGAAGATGACGTTTCATAGGGTACTCCCTGGAGTGATGGTTTTCTGGTTATTGTCAGGAGTGGTAGCCGGAGTGCTTTGACTGCGCACCACGGCCTTTTGGTTCAGCATCCGGCGGCGCTGAGCGTAACCGGCGAGGGTAATGGAGAGCAGCAGGGTGGCGCCGTTAAACAGCGGTTCTACCCAGAAATCGCCGCCGAACTGCTGGATACCGGCGATGCCGATCGCCAGGATCGCGATCCCCACCACGGTGCCCCAGACGTTCACGCGGCCGGGACGGATGGTGGTGCTGCCGAGGAAGGCACCCACCAGGGCAGGCAGCAGATAATCCATGCCGACGCTGGCCTGGCCGACGCCCTGTTCAGCGGCGATCAGTACGCCGCTGAACCCGGTCAGTACGCTGGAGGCGATAAAGGCGCCGATGGTAAATTTGTTGACGGCAATGCCGTTGAGCCGTGCTGCCGCAGGGTTGCCGCCGACGGCATACATGCAGCGCCCGAGCGGGGTGTGTTCGGTGATCAGCCACAGGATAATGGCCACCGCCAGCACGTAGAAAGCACCTACCGGGATACCGAAGATTTCGGTGTGGTGCAGGGCAGTAAACGCATCAGGCAGGTCGCCGACAATCTGGCGGCCACCGGAGTGCCACAGCGCCACGGCGTACAGCACGGTGCCGGAACCGAGGGTAGCAACGAAGCTGTCAATATCGGCCAGCGCCACCAGAATGCCGTTCAGCAGGCCATAGAGCGCGGAGATCGCCAGCACGGTCAGCACCGCCATCTGCCAGGAGAAGCCATATTCCACCTGCAAGGTGATGGCGAGGATATGCCACAGCACGATACCAAAGCCGACGTTAAGGTCGATTTTGCCGACTATCATCGGAATGGTGGCCGCCAGCGCCAGCAGGGCGATTTTGGCTTTACTGGCAAGGATCGCCTGCAACGTTAGCATGCTGGCGAACGACGGCGAGAGCACGGAAAACAGAATGGTGAGCAGGATACACAGCAGCAGCAGGCCGTAGCGGGTGACGATTTGCATTAACCACGCGGCGGCGCCATGCTCGCCAAGGCTGACCCGCTGTTCCAGCGCGGTCGATTTTACGGATGTTTTGGACATAACAGCTTCTCCTGCCACCGTCGAAGGGTGGCGTTAACAATTCAGACGGTAGCGACAGGGGTTTCGTGACTGGCCGAAGCCAGTTCGAGCAGGTTGGCAAACGTGACCTGGTCATTTTTCAGTTCGCCGACCACCTGACCACGGTTAAACACCAGTGCGCGGTTGCAGATATGGGCAATCTCTTCAAAGTCATTGGAAATCACCAGCACCGCTACACCGTCGGCCAGCGCTTTGTTCAGCAGGTGATAGATCTCTTCGCGTGCGCCGACATCGACGCCTGCGGTGGGGTCTTCGAGGATCAGCAGCGGGGCATTGAGGTGCATCCAGCGTGCCATCACCACTTTTTGCTGGTTACCGCCGGAAAGGGCGCTGATATCCAGGTTGACGTCTTTCGGACGCACATCGAATAGCTGCACTTTCCACCAGCTGGCGCCGATTTCGGCCCGGCGACCGTAGCGTGACAGCAGCGGATGGCCGCTGGCGCAGGGGTTAATAAACAGGTTTTCACGCACGCTCATCGACATCACCAGGCTTTCTCCGGTGCGGTCACCCGCCACCAGCGAGACGCCCGCAGCCATCGCCTGCTGTGGGGACCGGGCGTGATAGTCCTTATCGCGGAACGCAATGGTGCCCCCGCTGCGCTGGCGCAGGCCGAACAGCAGACGGCCAATTTCTTCCTGTCCTGCACCGCGCAGCCCGGCCAGTGCCAGCATTTCGCCGGGTTGCAGGCTGAAGGACACCGGGCCGACTTCATCGATGCGCAGTTCGTTGAGCGTCAGCACCGGAGGTTGCCCTTCGGGCAGCGCTTCACGCTGATCGCCGTCGATGGCTTCTCCGACGATCATTTCCACGAGGTTGCGCAAGTTATATTGCGCCGTCATCCCGCCTGCCACGCGCTTGCCGTCGCGCATCACGCAGACCCGGTCAGCAATCTCAATCACTTCATCCAGACGGTGGGTGACGTAAATCATCCCGACCTTTTTACTTTTCAGGCGGTTGATCACGCTGAACAGATGGCGGACATCGTTGGCGGGCAACGAGGCGGTGGGTTCATCCAGCACCAGCACTTCGGCATTGACGGCCACGGCACGGGCGATCGCCAGCAGGGACTTCTCCGTGCGCGACAGCTCAAACACGCGGGCATCCGGGTCAAGGGCGATACCGACTTCATCCAGCGCAGCCCGTGAACGTTCGCGCACGGCACGCCAGTCAATCAGCCCCAGACGACGGGTAAATCCCATCACCAGCGCCATATTTTCGGCGACCGTCATCCACTCAATCAGCCCGAGATCCTGATGGATAAAGGCGATGGGTTGCTGGCGAGCGGTTTTCAAACTGGCGGCAGAGGCGATGCTGGCGTCGCGAAAGCGAATGTCTCCGCTGTCGCGGCCATAAACGCCGGCCAGTACTTTGATCAGGGTGGATTTTCCGGCACCGTTTTCCCCTAACAGGGCGACCACTTCGCCGGGGAAAACCTCCAGACTGACATCGTTGACGGCGATATTGCCACCGAACCGTTTGGTGATATGGCTCAGCGTAAGAACCGGTGTACCGGGTGTATGCTGCATGACAGCCTCCTGCAACTCCTGGTGAGCATCAAAAGCGGTGACAGCAAGAAAAAACACCGCAATATTCCAATATGCGAAATCAAGTTTCAAAAATACTATTCTCAGTTGGAATGGAAAGCAAAGGCATGGAGGTTTTATTTATCGTTTAAAAACAATGTGTTGTTTTTAATGTTGTGGAATTGTGATGAATAGCTCACTTCTGAACAGGCGTTTTTTGGCAGATTTGTCTCTCAGAAAACACACTGAAACGTCGTTTCATATTCACAGTACGGGATGCATGAGTTACCATCTGGCAACTCCCCGGTGCGGGGCGCGGGAAACTTAGAGGAAGCGTGGATGAGCGTAAAAGCGGATAGCGTGAAGGATGATAAGAAAGACAAGCCGCTGGGGACACAGAGCCTGTTTCGTGGCCTTCAGTTGATTGAACTCTTAAGCAACTACCCGAACGGTTGCCCGCTGGCCCATCTCTCGGAGCTGTCCGGGATGAACAAAAGTACCGTGCACCGGCTGTTGCAGGGGCTGCACAGCAGCGGTTATGTGACGCAGGCCCCTTCGCCGGGCAGCTACCGGCTGACCACCAAGTTTATCTCCGTCGGGCAGAAGGCATTGTCGTCGCTCAACGTGATCCACGTCGCGGCGCCGCACCTGGAAAAACTCAATCTTGAGGTGGGGGAAACGGTGAACTTCTCCAGCCGGGAAGATGACCATGTGATCCTGATTTACAAGCTGGAGCCGACCACCGGGATGATGCGTACCCGTGCCTATATCGGCCAGCATATGCCGCTGTACTGCTCGGCGATGGGCAAAATCTTTATGGCCTGGGGCAGCGAAGAGTACCCGGCGCACTATTGGCAGAGCCATCAGGACACCATTCAGCCCTTGACAAAAAATACCATCACCACGCTGTCGGAAATGCTGGAAGAGTTGAAAAATATTCGCCAGCAGAAGACGGCGATGGACCGTGAAGAGAACGAATTGGGTGTTTCCTGTATTGCTGCCCCGGTGTTTGATATTCAGCAGCGGGTGCCGTTTGCGGTTTCCGTATCATTGCCGACAGCGAAACTCCAGCAGGTCGGGGTGAAGAAACTGATGGCACCCGTGGTGGCCACCGCGAAAGCGATCTCCGCTGAATTGGGTTTTCATGGGTAATGTGGATCGCCCCGTGTTGGTGATGCGCACCACTGGCCGGGCCTGTGTCACTGGCTGACCGAAACACAGGGTCAGCCACCGCGCGTTAGGGGGATCCCTCAGGGCATCTTTATCCAATCCTCAATGTCTCCAGCGCACTCAGCAGCGCATCGACCTTCGGCGTGAGCTGCTTTCTGCGCGGCCAGACCACATACAGCGGCAGGCCTGGCACCGTCAGTTCCGGCAGGAAAGCCACCAGTTCACCACGTGCCAGCTGCTCCTCCATCAGCCAGGTTGCCATCTGCGCTACGCCCAGCCCGGCCATCACCGCTGAACGCTGCGCTTCGCCATCCCCCAGCGCCATCCGGTGCGGCACGGTACGCGTGGTGACACGGCCATCCGGCGAGGTGACATGCCACGGACTGGTGCTGCCGTCGATGCGGTCGTACACAATCGCCCGGTGCTGTTCCAGCGCCTCTAACGACTGCGGTGTGCCGTGTTGCGCCAGATAGTCAGGCGACGCGCAAAAGATCAGCTGTTCACAACCAAGATAGCGTACCGCCAGCGAAGGGGGATAACTGCCTGGCCCGCCGATGCGTACCGCGACATCCACACCCTCTTCAAACAGATCAACAAAGCGGTCCGAGAACGACAGATTAAGCTGCATATCCGGGTGCTGTTGGCAGAAGTGATTGAGCAGCGGCATCATATGCAGGCGGCCAAAAGTGTGCGGAACGGCAACGCGCAGGCGGCCGACAGGGATGGTGCGCTGAGCGGCGAGCACCGATTCGGCTTCGCTCAACTCACCGAGTACGCGGGTGCAGGTGTCGTAGTAGGCTTGCCCGGCATCGGTCAGCGCCAGGCTGCGGGTGGTGCGCTCAAACAGGCGTGAACCGAGGCGCGCTTCCAGCCGCGCCACGCTTTTACTCACGGCCGAGCTGGTCAGATGCAGCCGCTCGGCGGCGGCGGTAAAGCTGCCGCTCTCCACCGTGGCAACAAAAGCCGTGATCCCTTTCAGGCGATCTTCAGATGTAGCCATTCGTTCCTCCAGTTCATGAATACTGTGAATTTATACCTGAGATGGGAATTTAATTCTCTATTAAGCTGAAGGCATCACTGAACAGGAGAGAAATTATGCAGCAACGAGCTTTGATTGTCGGCGTCAGCGGCGTCACCGGAAGTGCCCTGGCAGAACGCCTGCTGGCGCAGGGTTGGCAGGTTTATGGGTTATCACGCGGCCGCACGCCGGTCGCCGCCGGGGTTACCTCGCTAACCGCCGATCTGACCGATGCCCAATCCGTTCAGGCCGCACTCGAAGACGTGGTGGTCGATAAGGTGTTCTTCAGCGCCTGGGCGCGTCAGGAAAACGAGAAAGAGAATATCCGCGTCAACGGTGGCATGGTGCGTCATGTACTGGATGCACTGGGCGACACCCTGAAAGGCGGCCATGTGGCGCTGATCACCGGGCTGAAGCACTATCTCGGTCCGTTTGATGCCTACGGCAAAGGCACGGTGCCGGTGACGCCGTTCCGGGAAGAGCAGGGACGCCAGCCGGTAGAAAACTTCTACTACGCGCAGGAAGATGAAGTCTTTGCCGCCGCAGAAAAATATGGCTGCACCTGGAGCGTTCATCGCCCGCACACGGTGATTGGTTTCGCGGTGGGTAACGCCATGAATATGGGGCAGACGCTGGCGGTGTACGCCACGCTGTGTAAAGCGAGCGGTCAGCCGTTTGTCTTCCCGGGATCACAGGCGCAGTGGCAGGGCGTCAGCGATATGACCGATGCCCGTCTGCTGGCCGACCAGCTGATTTGGGCTGCCACCACGCCTTCAGCGCAAAACCAGGACTACAATGTGGTCAACGGTGATGTGTTCCGCTGGCAGTGGATGTGGGGAGAAATCGCCGGATACTTTGGCCTTGACGCCGCGCCGTTCAACGGTGAGCAGCCGCTGGAAGGACGCATGAACGATGCTGCACAGCAGTGGCAGGAGATTGCCCGCCAGCACAGCCTGAAAGAGAATGATGTGACAAAACTGGCCTCCTGGTGGCACACCGATGCCGATCTCGGTCGCCCGATGGAAGTGTTTACTGATGTCAGCAAAAGCCGCAAAGCCGGGTTTAATGGCTATCAGCCGACGCGAGAAGCCTTTTTTGAACTGTTTGACCGTCTTAAAGCAGAGCAGCTAATCCCGCGCTGACAGGCAACGGTTGTTTCCATTAGGAAACAATCATGGCTTTTTGATGTTTATTGTTGCGCTAAAAACTGGCTGTGGCAGGATGGTTTCAACGGGTGATTACCCACTTAATTTGAACCGAATCCGAACGCAAAGGTGCTGTTATGAACGATAAAGTTGTTAACTGGAATGGTGGCTTACAGCCGGAAGCCGTGAAGATCCTGTCTGCTAACGGCGGCATGATCGTCTGCCCGACCAAAGTGGGCTACATCATCATGACCTCTGATGCCAAAGGTCTGGAGCGCAAGTTTGACGCCAAGCAGCGTAACCGTAACAAGCCAGGCGTGGTGCTGTGTGGTTCTCTGGAACAGCTGAAAGAGCTGGCACAGCTGAACCCGGAAATCGAAGAACTGTATCAGCAGCACTGGGACAAAGATGTTCTGCTGGGCTGCATTCTGCCGTGGAAAGAAGAAGCGGTAGCGCGTATCCCGGATGACGGATCTAAAGAGCTGATGATGGACCGCCGTCAGACCAGCTGCTTCGTGATCAAGTTCGGCGTGCCTGGTGAAAATCTGGCGAAAGAGCTGTGGGAAAACCACGGTAAATTCTCCTTCGCCAGCTCCGCGAACCCATCAGGCAAAGGCAACCGTGGTCTGGTAGAAGGCATTGGCGACCGCATCGAAGCGCACGCAGACCTGATTATTGCTGCCAACGACTACGTGAAATCTATCCAGCCAAACGAGTCTGAGAAGACCCGCTACGAGCAGGGTGTGATGGTCGCGATGGTTGACGATAACGGCAAGCTGGTGCCAGAGCAGAAAGGCGAGCGTAACATCACGCCATGCCCGGTGCTGATCCGTAAAGGTCTGGATGTGGAAAAGATTATGTCGATCATGTCTGACATCTTTACCACCTGGGATTACCGTCACGGCAACTATTATTAATCTCCTTCCGGAGATTAATAAGGGCTGACCGGAAAAGAAGGTCAGCCCCTACATTAATATTTCCCGTAGTGGCCGACCATTATTTTCGGTCGGCCAGTTCCGCCCCTTTCTTCGGCCAATAATATTACTTCTGTAACGCCTTCTGCAAATCCTCAATAAATAATCGCACGCGCGGTGAAATAAAGTTATCACTCTTCACCAGAACGTATGACTTATAAATATCCATTTCCCAGTCGGGTAATATCTGTACCAGTTCTCCCCGTGCAACCGCTTCCTGTGCAATATAATTGGGCAGATAGGCGATGCCGGTTTGTGCCACGGCTGAATTTAATAAAGCGATGCTGTTATTGGCGCGAAAACGGCTGCGGACTTCAATGTCTTTTTTCTGTTTCTCTTTACGGAACGGCAATGAAATAGTGTGGGCCGGGCCGCGAAACAGAATAAAATCATGGCGCGGCAGATCGTCCGGGCTGGCGATGGGATCGATATTCTTCAGATAATCCGGGGCGGCATACAATCCCCAGGCGATATCCAGCAGCGGGCGATAATGGCGGTGGTCGGGCAGCTCACGCGTAATGGCAATGGCGATATCAAAGCCATCATCCTCCAGATTGACCGCGCGATCGGTCAGGTCGAGATCGACACTCACGTGGATATTGCTGGCAACAAAACTGTTCAGCGCCGGGACAATGCACTGGCAACCAAAGGTCACCGGGGCCACCACGCGCAGGCTACCGGTCGGCTCCTCGTGGAACTGGCGGATAAACAGGTCGGCGCTTTTGACTTCATGGAGGATGCGGTAACAGTAGTGATAGTACGTCATGCCAACTTCAGTGACTTGAATCCGCCGCGTGGTGCGTTGCAGCAGTTTTGCCCCGAGGCGCACTTCCAGCGCCGAGATCTCTTTACTCACCGAGGATTTTGCCAGCCCCAGGGCTTTCGCAGCTTCGGTATAGCTTAACGTTTCCACCACTTTGGCAAAAATAATCATCCCGTGCAGGTTTTCAAAATCGCTCATTATTATCCCGGATTGTTCTTGGGCGGAAACAATAGAGGATATTAGCATATTCCACGTTTACCGCGCAGTGAAAAGCGGTAAGGTGATTAAAATTTATTTATTCTTTAATGGCCGAAGTATCACGCAGAGATAATCATCATGGGGCAGACAATCAGTCAGAAAATACTCGCTCGTGCCAGCGGGCGGGAAACTGTCACGCCTGGAGAAATAGTCTGGGCGAAAGTGGATATATTAATGTCGCACGATCCCTGCACGCCGGGCGTCGCCAGTGTATTTAAAAAAGAGTTTGGTGAGCAGGCTAAAATATGGGATGTCGACCGTTTTATTCTTATCCCGGATCACTTTGTTTACTCGGCCGACCCGCAGGCTAATCACAATATTCGTGTGATGCGTGAGTTCGCTCGCGAGCAGAATATTACATATTTCTACGACGTCGGTACGCCACAATATAAGGGTGTTTGCCATATTGGCCTGGCCGAAGGTGGGCATACCCGGCCCGGCGAGGTGTTACTCGGCACCGATTCCCATACGGTTACCGCCGGGGCCTTTGGCTGTTTTGCGGTCGGGCTGGGGATCACCGATGCCGCCTATGCATTGGGGACGGGCGAAATCCCGCTGAAAGTACCCACCACTATTCGCGCCAACTATCACGGCGTCCTGCCTGCTCATGTGCAGGCAAAAGACCTGATCCTGGCGTTGCTGGCAGAGCTGACGGTAGAGGGCGCAACCTATGAAGCGATTGAGTTCGGCGGCAGCGTGATTGATGCGCTGTCGGTGGAAGAGCGTATGACGATGTGCAATATGGTGGTGGAGTGCGGCGGGAAGAACGGCATTATGGTGCCGAACAAGGCAACCCTCGACTATCTGGCGGAACGCACCGATATCCCCTTTAGCGTGGTGACGGCCGATGCGGACGCTGTCTACAGCCGGGTGGTCGAATTCGATGTGACATCCATGCAGCCGCTGGTGGCAAAACCGCACTCACCAGATAACGTGGTGTCGATTGATACGTTGAAGAATGTGGCGATTTCCCAGGCCTATATTGGCTCCTGCACGGGCGGTAAGCTGGCGGATTTTGTCGCTGCCGCACGGGTGATGAAGGGGCGAAAAGTGTCCATTCCCACCTTCGCTGTTCCGGCCACCAAAGAGGTGTTTCATCGTCTGATCACCACGCAGATTGAGGGGCAGTCGGTGTATCAGATCCTTACCGATGCTGGCGTGCAGCTGTCGTCAGAAGCGGGCTGCGCGGCCTGTTGCGGCGGCCCGGCCGATACCTTTGGTCGCGTGCACCAGCCGATTTCAGTGATCTCTACCACCAACCGTAACTTTGTCGGCCGCATGGGGCACAAGCGCGCCACGATCTATCTGGCTTCCCCTTATGCTGTCGCCGCTGCTGCGGTGACCGGCATGATCACCAACCCTGTTGAATTCGGAGTGTAAGCATGGAATCGATCATAAGCGGTGCGGTGTACGTGCTGGGTAACAATATTGATACCGACCAGATCCTGACCGCCGAGTATCTGAAAGTGAACCCTTCCTCGCCGGAGGGCTACGCGCAGCTGGCCTCACTGGCGATGTGCGGTTTGCCGGAAGGCGCGCTGCCGTTTATCGACGCGCAGAGCGGGCGTTCTGCGTACCCCATTATTGTGGCGGGGAAAAACTTTGGCTGCGGTTCATCGCGTGAGCACGCCGTGATGGCGCTGGGAGCGGCCGGTGTGCAGGCAGTGATTGCCCAGTCTTATGCTCGCATCTTTTTCCGCAACTGCGTGGCGACAGGCGAACTGCTACCTGTCGCTACGGCAGCGCCGCTTTATCAGCAATTGCAAACCGGCGACCGGGTGAGTATTGATACCGTCAGTCAGACGGTGACCGTGCTGGCAACGGGTGAGCAGCGGGCAATTGATCCGGTGGGAGAATTGGCGAATATCATTGATGCGGGCGGGTTGTTTGCCTATGCGCGCGCCAGTGGGCGCATTCGTACCGGGTAACGCGGGGAGCGGTGGACGAAGCCTGCACAGAGGCTTCGTCCGGGAACGGGCGGGATTATTTCGCTGAAATTGCCAGCGCACCACCGGCAAAGACAAACAGGCTGCCGGTAGAACGGTTGAGGATGCGCAGGCGGCGTGCGTTGGAGAACACGCCTGACAGGCGGCGTCCGGCGCAGGCGTAGCTGAACATAATGCTGAGATCCAGCACCGCCCAGGTGATGGCCAGCGTGGCAAACTGCGCCGCATGTGGCTGGCTGGCATCAACAAAGTTCGGGAACAGCGCCGCGAAGAACAGCAGATCTTTCGGGTTACTGATGCCAACCATAAAACCTTTGCGGAACAGGCGTAATGCACCCGGTGCCTCTTCCAGCTCCGTGGCGCTCACCGCAGTGGGTTCGCTGTTATCACGCCAGGCCGCAATGCCCAGCCAGATCAGATACGCAGCACCGACCACTTTCAGCACGGTAAAGGCGGTGGTGGACGCCGCCAGGATGGCACCCAGGCCCAGCGCAGAGGCGGTCATCAGCATCATCGCGGCCAGCACGCCGCCGGTCACCGTTGCCAGTGCCTGTTTACGACCGTAGCGCAGGCCGTGGGTCATGCTGATCAGGGCCGAAGGGCCGGGAATGGCAATCAGTGCAGCAATCACACCGGTATAAGCCAGCCAGAGTTGAAGCGTCATTACATAATCCTTTCTGGTTATCACCCTCAGCCTGAGGGCGGTGGGTCTGTTCTTTTCGTCAAATTACGAAGGTGCAATAGTTTATTTTCCCGGCAATGAGAAGTAAATCACAGTTGGGAAATATTCCTGCCGCGCGGGCTGTCAGCGATTCAGTACATGCTCCCCAACCCCGGGTTTCAGACGCAGGCTGTCGATCAACGCCAGCAGTGAAAGCGCGGTCACCGCAATAAAGGCCCAGGAGAAATCGGCCGCCAGAGGCTGCGGATTATCCTGCCAGGCCATTGAGGCGCGCAGCGCCAGCGCCGCAAAGGCCACACCAGCCGCCTGACTGAACTGAAAGAACATGCTGAACAGCGTGGAGGCGGCGCTCATCTGTGGCGACGGTACATCGGCAAAGCCCAGTGAGTTGTAACAGGTAAACTGCATGGATCGTGACATGCCGCCGATAAACAGCACCAGCGCCAGCAGCGGATAAGGCAGCTCCGGGGTGATAATGGCGCATACCGCGATAGCGGCGGTGCTCAGCACGCCATTGACCAGCAGTACGCGGCGGAAGCCCCAGCGGCGCATTACCGCCGTGGTAAAGGGCTTCATCGCCAGGTTTCCGGCAAAGACCCACAGCACCAGCACGCCGGCCTCTACCGCCGACAGACCAAAACTCACCTGAAACATCATCGGCAGCAAAAACGGGATAGCATTAATCGCCGCACGAAACAGGGAACCGCCGAGCAGGGTGCTGCGGAAGGTGGCAATGGTCAGGTTATCAAGCGGCAACATCGGTGAGTCGCTCTGCTGGCCGTGCCGCCATGCCAGCCAGGTGCAGGTGCTCCCGAGCAGCAGCAGCAGGGTACCGTGCAGTAACGCGCCCTGTCCCAGCCACTCCAGCCCGGTGATCAGTGCGGCGCAGGCCATCGCGGTCAGCAGAAAACCGCGCAGATCGAAGCGCCCGGGTTGCCCGGTTATCCCTGGCGGGATCAGCCAGAAGGTGGCGATCAGTGCGATGATGCCAAGCGGGATATTGAGCCAGAAAATCCACGGCCAGTGGCCGAGCGAGACGATCAACCCGCCCAGCGGAGGGCCAAGCACCGGGGCAATCAGTCCGGGCCAGGTAATAAAGGCGATCATCTTCACCAGATCCTGTTTGGTGGTGATGCGCAGCACCAGCAGGCGGCCAACCGGCACCATCAGCGCGCCGCCTATTCCCTGCAATACCCGGCTGAAGGTAAATATCGACAGTGAGTCACTGATGCCGCACAGCAGAGAAGCGAAGGTAAACAGCACGATGGCGGCCGCGAAAATGCGCCGTGCGCCAAAGCGATCGGCCAGCCAGCCGCTGAGCGGAATACCAACCGCGACGGCCAGCAGGTAGGCGCTGATGCCGACATTCATGGCGATGACGCTGACAGAAAAATCCTGCGCCATCTGCGGCAGCGCGGTGGCGATCACCGTGGCATCCAGGTTCTCCATAAAGAAAGTGACGGCGACCAGCAGAGCGATCCACTGCGTGCGAGCGGGTGCTGCAACCGTGGACAAGGGGTTTTCCATCAGGACTCCATCTGGGTATTGTCTGAATTAGACAAAAAATGACCCAATCCTCAACTTTTACAAGCCCGTAACATAACAGTGCGGGCGCACCAGGCACAGCTGCGTATCGTGCGTCAGTGGAAAAATACGCTAATCTTCTGTAAGGATTGAAGAATGCGGCTAAAAAAGCCAGGTAATCCGTTTTTGCCTTTTTTTGCCACCAGCGCCGTTAACCTGCTGTAATTTGGCGATTAATGAACACGATATTCAAAAATAAAAATGCAATGAACCCATGAATGAAAAATGGCAATTTTCATTTTTATTGTCAATGAATTTGGCTTATTTACCCTTCTGTTTATTTTTTGAAATATCTGTTCATTAAGAGTAATGGAAACATCGGGTTGCGCGCTGAGACTGCGGTACTATAATAGCAATCTAACTTATCCAGCGACTTTGCCAGATTATTCGGCATCAGGAGGTTCTTATCACTTTTAACCAAAACGAAGCGATGATTGACAATAACCATACTGAATATGAAGCCTGGTATGATGATTATGAGGCTGGGCCTGAGTCCGGGGTCGAGCCACAGCCGGAGCCGATCCGTGGGCTACCTGCGTCCGATATTCTCACCCCTTCAGACCGCTATCAGGAGCTGTTCGAAGTAGTGCAGATGTCGCGTATTTTCTCCGACAGTAAAACCTTTGCCGACTGCGCGCCAAGGTTTGAACCGGAACGCATTCTTTATCGTTATTATCTGGCGCGTGAGCGGGATGATTTTAATCTGCTGGAATTCGTGCTGGAGCATTTCGAGCTGCCGCGTGCCCACGATAGCCGCTATGTTTCCGACCCGGAAAACAGCATCGAACAGCATATTGATGCGCTATGGCCGGTATTAACCCGCCAGCCGGAAAAACACTGCGAGTTTTCATCCCTGCTGCCGCTGCCGAAACCCTATGTGGTGCCGGGCGGGCGCTTTGGTGAAACTTACTACTGGGATTCCTATTTCAGCATGCTGGGCTTTGCTGCCGCCGGGCGTGGCGATCTGATGCACAACATGGCCGACAACTTTGCGTGGATGATTGATAAATACGGGCATATTCCTAACGGTAACCGTACCTATTACCTCAGCCGTTCGCAGCCGCCGGTGTTTGCCATGATGGTGGAGTTGTTCGAAAAGAATGATATCCATGAAGCACAGCACTACCTGCCACAGCTGAAAAGCGAGTATGCGTTCTGGATGGACGGCGAGGGCGATCTCTCTCCAAATCAGGCGTATCGCCACGTGGTGATGCTGCCCGATGGTTCGGTGCTGAACCGCTACTGGGATGACCGGGATACGCCGCGTGACGAGTCCTGGGTGGAAGATGTGGAAACCGCGCGTCGGTCATCACGCCCGTCCAGCGAGGTGTACCGCGACCTGCGTGCCGGAGCGGCATCCGGCTGGGACTTCACCTCGCGCTGGCTGGCTGAACCTGGCCGTCTGGAAAGCATCCAGACCACCAGCATTGTGCCGGTTGACCTGAATGCCTTCCTCTACAAGCTGGAAACCACCATTGCCCGCCTGTCGGCCAGTAAAGGCGAGCAGGAGACCGCAGACCATTATCAACAGCTGGCGCTGCGCCGCCGTGGCGTCGTGGATAAGTATCTGTGGGAAGAAGAAACCGGCCTGTATCGCGATTACAACTGGCGAGAAGGGGAGAAAGCCGCCTTCTCCGCAGCGGCGGTGACGCCAGTGTATGTGGGGATGTCGAGCCTGGAGCAGGCAACGCGCACGGCGAAAGCGGTGCGTGACCATCTGCTGGCACCGGGCGGTATGCTGTGCAGCATGGAAGTGACGGGTGAGCAGTGGGACAGCCCGAACGGCTGGGCACCGATGCAGTGGCTGGCAGTAAAAGGCTTCAGCAGTTACGGCGATGACGCGCTGGCGGAGGAGATTGCCACCCGCTGGCTGACGACCGTCGACACCACCTGGCAGCAGCATCACAAGCTGGTGGAGAAATACAACATCAGCGGTGATGCCGCGCTACTCGGCGGCGGTGGTGAATACCCGTTGCAGGATGGCTTCGGCTGGACCAACGGCGTGACGCGCCGTCTGCTTGAGTTGTACCCACGACGCTGAGATAAGAGGGTGGCCGCCCGGCCACCCTCATCGACGTCTACCCGATAAAACCGCGCATTATAAAACGGGCTTATTACCCCTCGCCTGCCATAAGACAAAAGCCTTATTTCTCCATGAAAAATCATGCTATTACTTGGGGATAACCCGCATGATGATCCCGGAGATCCTGAGATGAAAAAACTGACCCTGACCGCGCTGGCTTTGCTGGCGGGATTTAGCGCTTCGGCTCTGGCCGCAGACGAGCTGCGCTTTGGCGTTGACCCGACGTTCCCCCCGTTTGAATCCAAGGCTGCTGACGGATCGTTGCAGGGATTTGATATTGATATGGGTAATGCCATCTGCCAGCAGATGAAAGTGAAATGTGTCTGGGTACAAACCGGTTATGACGGCATTATCCCGGCGTTACAGGCGCGGAAGTTTGACGCCATCCTGTCAGCCATGGCGATGACCGAAAAACGCCGTGAGCAGGTGGCCTTCACCGATATGCTGTACAACACGCCGAGCGCGTTGCTGACCCGTAAAGACAGCAAGCTGATGCCGGAACTGGCATCGCTGAAAGGCAAAACCGTTGGCGTGGCGCAGGGCACCACTCAGGAAGGCTTTGCGAAAAGCGTCTGGGGCAGCCAGGGCGTGCAGGTGGTGAGCTATCCGAACCAGTCGGAAATCTACCCGGACCTGGCGTCGGGCCGTCTTGATGCCACCTTTACCAGTGCCGCAGCGGCGGAGTCCGGCTTCCTGAAAACGCCGCAGGGCGCGGAGTATCATATCGCCGGAAAACCGCTGTATGACCCGAAATACTTCGGCGAAGGTGTGGGGATCGGCCTGCGTAAAGACGACGGTGCTCGCATCGCCAAAATTAACGCTGCGATGGCTGAACTGCACAAAAACGGCACCTACGATCGCCTGGCGAAGCAGTATTTCAGCTTCGATGTTTATCACCGCCCGGAGTAAGCGATGACGTTAACGACACTGCCTGATTTTCGCCAGCAGCGCGCACGATTTCTGGCGGCAGTAGGGGCGCTGGGAGGCGCTGTCACCAGCTATCCGCATCCGCTGAGCGGCCCGCAGGGCGAAGCGCTGTCGACCGATGTGGCGGTGATTGGCCGCGGGGATGCCCCGCAGGTGATGCTGGTGGTTTCCGGCACTCACGGCGTGGAAGGGTATTACGGCTCCGACAGCCAGATCGCCTGGCTGGAAGGGCTGGATGGCAGCACCCTGCCGCAGGATGTGGCGCTGGTGCTGGTGCATCTGATCAATCCGTGGGGCACCGCCTGGCTGCGGCGGGTCAACGAAGACAACGCCGACCTGAACCGTAACTTTATCGACTTCTCGGGCGATGTGCCGTCTAACCCGGCGTATCCGGCGCTGCACAGTATCTATACCTGCCGTGACCTGGACGGTGCAGAGCGTGCGGCCGCCGATGTGCAGATGGCACTGAAGTGCGCGGAGATCGGCTGGGATGGCGTAAAGCGCATTGTAGAAGCCGGGCAGTATCAGTTCGCGGACGGCATCTTTTACGGCGGTAGCGAGGCCAGCTGGTCACAGCAAACGCTGCGCCAGATTATCGCCAATCATCTGCAAATGGCGCGGCGTATTATCAGCTTCGATCTGCATACCGGTGCCGGGGCTTACGGTCATCCGATGCTGCTGGCGATTGCGCAGCACCCTTACCCGGCGCTTAATGAGGCGAAACGCCTGTTTGGCGAGTGGCTGACGGTGATTATCACCGGGGCCAGCGGGGAGAGTGACACTGGCGTGACGGCGACTGCCACCGGCTATCTGTCGCAGTTTATGCTGGATCAACTGCCAGAGACTGAACTGCTACAGCTGGTGGTGGAGTGCGGGACTTACGACGGCCGCGATATGCACCGTCGCGTGCGTGATGACCACTGGCTGCATCTGTACGGTGACCCGGACAGTGAACAGGGAAAACGGGTGAAGCAGCAGCTGTTTGACGGGTTTTACCCGGCCGATCCGGACTGGCGGGCGCTGGTAGCACTGCGCACCCGACAGATTTTCCAGCGCGGCTGGGACGCCTTACAGCAGTGAAATTACAGGCGCCCGTAGAAGGTCATGCGGGCGCTTTCTGACAGCGAGACATCCGGCTGGGCATTGTACGCCAGCACCACCAGCATACGCGTTGTGTCCCCTTCCGTTGGCGTGACGCGGTGCAGGGCATTACGCCCCCTGAACAGCACCAAATCCCCCGGCTCAATCGCCAGTTTTTCTACCGGATGCTCACCGTCCAGCACCGCCTCAACGCCACTGAAGTTCATCTCTCCGGCTTCCGCATTGCGCAGATGGCTGACGTATTCAAATACGCCGCCTGCTTCGGGTTTCTGGATCAGCAGCGTAATCGCGAAGGAGGAGTTGTCAAAGTGCCAGCCCAGTTCCTGCCCTGCGTGTGCGTAGTGCAGATTAATCGACGACAGGCTGTCGGCATAGGGGAACAGCTGCTGCTCTTCCAGCACGCCGCAAAGAAATGCTTTGAACGCGTCCGCGTCGTACAGCGTACGCAGGGCAGAGTCCGCCGGGATCTCTTCATCGGTAATGCAGCCTTTCGACGAAACCACCTGGCGGTTACGCGGGTGATCGGCGGCAAAGGCATCGTCCGGTTTTTGCAAATAGACGTTATGCTGGCTGCTGGCATAAAACGCCAGATGCTGGTTATCGTCCCCTTCCTGCTTGATCGCGGCCAGCGCGGCAGGGGTTAAAAAACCACGCAGCACCAGCGCGCCCGCGGCAGCCAGCTGCTGCTGGCATGTTGCAGTGTAACCTGCATCGGTAATCGGGTGAGCACTCAGGTTAAGCAGGGAAGCTAGAGGATTCATCAGGGTCTCGTTGGCAGAAAAGCAGGTTATTCACTGTACGATGACGCTGTGTCCTGTACTACTGATTTTTCGGACTTTTTAGCGCTTTTTTCAGGCAAAAAAAAAAGAACCTGGCGATAAGCCAGATTCTTTTTCTTGTTCCCGACATCGCGGTAACGATGTGAAGAACGGTACCACGTATACGTCCTAACGATGCGATGTTAGTACGTTATGTGAGCATGGTCAATATAAGAACGGTACTAAATCATCACGTCAGGGATTATAATCCTGTCGTTTGTTCGAGACGATAATGGTCATTTTGCAGGTGGCATTGGGGACGATTTACTCCCGATCGGTAACAGGTGGTGCTGTCCGATTTGCCTCCACCTGAAGAGTGCCATGTATACGTCCTAACAAACCGTATAACGCCAACAGGGGAAAATGGAAAGGCACTGATGGCGCTGTGCGCACTCTCTCACAAGGAGCGTGCTGAGTGGTAATTGCAGAAGCTATCTTGCTGGCGTTGAATATCCTTCTCGCTGGCTTGCAAATTATCGTTGCTGTAAGGCAACTGACCAGTAGACAGTAAGGACACTGGAACTCTGATCAAAGGCGAAGTTACCTCTTCGCCTTTTTTCATGTCTGTGGCCCGTAGCGAATAATACGATAGATATATTGGCGTGGGATCATAAAAAATACTGTCATAACGGTATCTTGCACTGCACTATTTGTCATATTTTAGTCGGTTCTGTATAGCAGCCATACAAGGGAATGAAAAAATGAAAATACGGTTATTTGACGATCAGGAAGCCCTCAGCCAGCAGGCGGCGGCGGATATTTTTACTGAGCTGAACAGCGGCGGGCGTATTAACTTTGCCCCGACCGGCGGTTCTTCGCCATTGCGGCTGTATCAGCACCTGGTCGCGCGGTTGCGGGCGGAAAACGCCGGGCAGCAGGTGCACTATTATTTGCAGGATGACGTTCCGCTGCGCGGTCATGAGCAGGAGCCAGGGGTGATTTATCAGCATATTGACCGGCATCTGCTGGCCCCGGCGGGTATCCCGCCACAGCGCATCCATCCGTTAACCCTGGCCAATGCTGCGCAGCAGGATGCCGCGATTGCCGCTGACGGCGGGCTGGATCTGCTGCTGCTGGGCGTTGGTCAGGACGGACATATCGCCGCGAACCTGCCGGGCACGCCTTTTGACACGCTGACGCGCGAAATTGAGGTCGACCGCTGCCACGGTGTGCTGATGGCGGCTTTAGTGCAGGAAGTGGGATCGGAGGAAAATGTTCCCGACAGCTACCTGAGTTTTGGCATTCACACCATTATGCAGGCGCGGCACATCAGGGTGCTGATCAACGGTGAGAACAAAGCGGAGGTGGTACGACGGATGCTGATGGAGCCGCCTGTGGAAGCGCTGCCCGCCTCAATATTACAGCGCCACGCCAACTGCACGTTGTATCTCGATGCGGCGGCGGCACGACTGCTGGATGCGGACTGGCTGGCGGCCCGCGCAGAACGTTAATACCCGCGACTAAGGGCGACCAGATCAACCTGTTTTAGCAACGAGTGAAGTGGGGCGAACAGCGGCTGCGGCAGTGCCGCTGGATCACACCACTGCCAGCCTTCACATTTGTCCGGCTCCAGACACTCCGGGGTGCCACTGGCGTGGTATGCCAGCATAAACAGCGTGACATAGTGCTTCTGTTCGGCCGGGAAAATATCGTTGGTAAACGGCCCGGCGATACAGTCACCCATGACTAACCCGCACTCTTCCAGCACTTCACGCGCCGCACACTGCTGCGGTGTTTCCCCAAATTCGAGATGCCCGCCGGGTGCAGACCAGTCGCCTGCGCCGTGGCTGCCTTTACGTTTGCCCAGTAATAACCGGCCATCACGGAAAATTAAAACCCCGACGCCAATACGTGGTGGTGACATGTTTCTCTCCCTCAGTGATTTCCGGCGGGTCACGGTGGTGTGGCCCGCCGGAAAGCGCACTATAAAGCAGCCAGATCGGTTTGTGAAAAGAAACGCGATGGCAGGTTAACGGAACAGTTTCTGGACGAATTCAGCATAGGCCGGTCGCCAGACGTCCATTTCGTGCCCCAGCTTCGGCCAGACATGATAATCAAACTTCACGCCTTTCTCTTCAAGCTGTCGCTTCAGCCCGGCGATATCTTTACCGGTTATGGTGTCGTTCTCGCCCACCACAACGGTAAAGTTTTTCAACTGACGGTTAATCTGATCCGGTTTTTCCAGCTGTGCCGCTACCTTGTCATTCGGCACGGTACTGGTGCTGACGCCGCTCAGGGTCGCCAGCGCACTGAAACTGTCCAGATGACTAAGACCGGATACCAGCGCCTGATATCCTCCCTGCGACAAACCGGCCAGTGCGCGTCCGTTCGCATCATGGCGCACATTAAAACGCTGGTTAATCAGCGGGATAATATCGTGGATCAGTTCACGGTCAGCCGCCGCCGCATTCAGCGGGTAGAACAGCTTACGGCGATCCTGTGGCACATACTCTTCCGGCGTGGTGGTGGCGGTATCGGTTTCGGTATCCGGGATCACCACCAGCATAGGTTTGATTTTCCCCTCTGCCAGCAGGTTATCCATCATTTCCGGCACGCGGCCCTGATCGATGGCCGAACGCAGGCTGTCCCCAAAGCCATGATAGAAATAGAGCACCGGCAGCGGTGCTCCTTTGCCGTCATAGCCCGGCGGCGTCCAGACCGCCACCTGACGCTCGCGCTTCAACTGCGGAGAGTGATAAGTCAGCGTGCGCAGTTCGCCATGAGGCACATTGCGCACGTCGAGAAGACTGCCCGGCACCAGGATCAGGCTGGTATTCACCTGGCGCTGAGGTTTGGCATACGCCGTACCGGTATCGATACTGCGGAAACCATCCACACTGAAGAAGTACTCATACAGATTGGGTGCCTGCACCGCCGAGCGGAAACTCCAGATCCCGCTGGCATCCTTCACCATCGGATGCGAAACATAGCTGTCCGGCGTGGCCCCGGTAAACACCGAGACTTTTTTCGCCTGCGGGGCGAACAGCCGGAAGGTGATGCTGCGATCCGCATTTACCTGGGTCACGTATTCCTTCACCGCCCGGTCCTGCGGCGGGAATACAGGGAAATCAGCGGGCAGCGTCGCGGAAAAGACCGGGAGCGATGCCCCCAGTACCAGCCCGGACAGCAACAGTGCAACGGCAGACTTCTTCATCAGTTATTTCCTTATCGGTTAAGAAAATCAGGGGCAGATTACCACCAGACTTCCGCCTGAACGCCCAGCGTGAACTGGTCGTTCTTGCTGTCCTGGAAGCTGTAATTGGACAGCTCGTTATCCAGCACATGCAGATAGGTGCCGTAGAAACGAATTTCCGGGCGCGAGTTCAGGATGCTGGTATCGACTTTCAGCGCGTGATACAGCGTGGTTTTATAGCCGGACTCTTTCAGGTTCTCTCCTGCCTGGGTTTTGTTGGTCTGAGTAAACCAGCCCAGTTCAACGCCGGTCTGATTGTAGCTATCCCAGATCCAGGCCGGACGCACCACCGCACGCAGGCTTTCGAAATCACTGTGTGAACCACTCTCGTAGCTGTAGACATCGTTACCGCGTGAGTAAACCAGCGCATTCGCCATAATAATCTTATCGCTCAGGTACATTTCACCCTGGGAGATAGCGCGGAACGCAGTGCCGTTGGTGTGGTCGCCATAATAGTAGCCGTTGTAGCTGACATTGGAGCTGGCACCGTTGTAATTGGCAAAGCTGCTGGCGAAGGAGTTGTTACCGGCTTGCAGGCTGAAGTCGTTAAAGCCTTTGTTGTACAGCTGCTGACGCACGATGGCGGTGGCCAGCCACGCGTCTTTCAGCGCATAGAAGCTGCTGTTATCTTCATTGCTTTCCTGCTCGTTAGTTTTATTCGCCATCGAATATTTACCCATCATGGTCAGTGTTGCGCTATCCCACAATGGCAGATCTTTATAGCGAACCTCGACGGAGTTGGTGTTCATCTGCGTCTTATTGGCGAGATCGCGCGAGTAAACATCGATATCTTCCCGGGTCAGAGACAGGTCAACCTTGCCCGGACCGGCCGCCAGGTTTTCAATACCGACACCGCCGCCTACGTCAGTACGCACGCTTTTCCAGTCGAGCATCTGGATTTCATACACCGGCAGGGTGTGTTTACCCACCCAGAAGTCCGCTTCTGGCGCAAACGGCAGGAAGCCTTTGGTGGTCAGGTAGATATCTGAGAACTGCAGCAGGTTTTCATTACCTGCGTTATCACCAAACCAGCCTGAACCGTACTGCTGGCTGACGTTACCATCCAGTTTGACGATGGCTTCGGCGGTTTTACCATTTTGGTTATACACGCGCTGTTTCAGCAGTAAGTCGAACCAGCCGCTGTGTTCATTACCAAAGCGTCCAACGGAGCCGATGGCATAAGACTGCGGCGAACCGTTGTTGCCGGAGGCCCAACCGCTGCGCAGGTAGCCGGAATAGGTGAAGCCAATATCATCTTTCACATACTGGCTGATGTCTTTCAGGGTGACAGGCTGGCTGCTTTCGCCGCTGGCAGAGGTGCTGGCAACGTCAACCGTTGAGCTTGAGCTGACTGCAACCGGGGTGGCATTTTCACCGCTGACCGGTGCCGCACGTTTCGCCATAGCGGGCCGTTCATGCTGTGCTTTATATTCGCTGAATTCAGTTTGAGTGCGCTGTAACTCTTTTTCCAGTAATTCCAGTCGCTGTTCCATCGTTAATTTAGCGGCAAGAACATGGTTTGGAAACAGTGCAGAAGTAATAAGAACGGCTATTATTTTTAAGGAGTGTGTTTTCATTTTTTTAGTTTCCCAGGTGTTGCATGATAAATAAAAGGCATGCGGAATCCCTGCCGGTCGTACCGCTAACGGGCATAAAGATGAGAGTGGGTGCAGACGCAGACAACACTCTTTAAATCAGAAAGTTATTTTTTTTCGTTTTTTTTCTTTACGCCGTTCTCCTTAAAATTTCCTGCGGCCAACTTTCCTGAAGGCAAAAAAAAACCTGAACAGCTTTTCTCGCCGCTTTATCAGCAGACGGAAAAACGTTTCAGGTTTTGCCTGTTACCGGTTATCCGGCAAACAGTAACAATCCAGGGTTGAGATTAACGAAAATCAGTGTGAAACATTTCGTAATATGAGAATTCTGTCTCAGTTACGCCTGCGGCTGCAATGACATTTTCATTCTCTGTTTATAATCTGTGATGAAACTAACACTTAGCCGTTAAGGTCACCGCTATCCTCCGGGGGGGATGGTGAACAGGACCTTTCAGGAGAGCAGTAATGAGCAACAGAGTGATCAACGAAGACCAGATCCGTGACCGCTTCTCCAAAGCGATGTCGGCGATGTATCAGACGGAAGTGCCGCAATATGGCACGCTGTTGCACCTGGTGCGCGAAGTGAATCAGCAGGCATTAGCGCAGCATCCCGGCGCACTGAATGCAGAGCAGTGGCCCCAGGAAGTCAATCGCCTGAGTGTGGAGCGCCACGGCGCGATTCGCGTGGGGACGGCGCAGGAGCTGGCCACGCTGCGTCAGCTTTTTGCCGTGATGGGGATGTCGGCGGTGGGGTATTACGATCTCTCGGTGGCCGGGGTGCCGGTCCACTCCACCGCGTTTCGCCCGGTGACGGAGGACTCGCTGCAAATCAACCCGTTCCGCGTGTTTACCTCACTGCTGCGGCTGGAGCTGATTGACGATGCGACACTGCGTCAGCAGGTGAGTGAGATCCTGGCCCGGCGCGATATCTTCACGCCCCGGCTACGCGAACTGCTGGCGCTGTGGCAGCAGCAGGGCGGCCTGGACGATGCGCAGGCTGATGAATTTGTGCAGGAGGCGCTGGAAACCTTCCGCTGGCATCATCAGGCCTCGGTCGACCTCAGCACCTATAACCAGCTGCTGGCACAGCACCGCCTGATTGCCGATGTGGCGTGCTTCCGTGGGCCGCATATCAACCACCTGACGCCGCGTACGCTGGATATCGACCGCGTGCAGCAGCTGATGCCGGAATATGGCATCACGCCAAAAGAGACCATTGAAGGCCCGCCTGCGCGGCGCTGTCCGATCCTGCTGCGGCAGACCAGCTTTAAAGCGCTGAATGAGGCGATTGATTTTACTGACCAGACGGCGGGCACGCATACTGCGCGCTTTGGGGAAATTGAGCAGCGCGGCGTGGCACTGACGCGTAAGGGGCGGGAGCTGTACGATCGTCTGCTGCGTGAAGCCTCAGCGGAAAAGCACGCGGACAACGACAGCCATCAGCGCCATTTAAGCGCGGTGTTTGCCGCCTTCCCGGATGATGCTGACCAGCTGCGTCAGCAGCAGCTGGCCTTTTACCGTTATCGTCGTCATCCGCAGCGGGATGCGGTGCCGGGCGAGGATCTGGAAAGCCAGATTGCACGGGGGGCGGTGATCGCAGAGCCGATGACTTATGAAGATTTTCTGCCCGTCAGTGCGGCGGGCATTTTCCAGTCCAATCTCGGCAATGACACGCAGCGCGTGAGCAGCGGTCATGCCAGCCAGGCGGCATTTGAGCAGGCGCTGGGGGGGAAGGTGCTTGATGAATTTGCGCTGTATCAGCAGTTACAGCAGGATTCACTCGATCGCCTGTTCCTGTAGTGGCTGACCTTCTTTTCCGGTCAGCCAGTGGCGCAGACCTCGCCCGTGGTGCAGGCAATCGGCACGGGTCGATCGGAAAAGATGATCGACCCCTGGTGTCCAGCCGACCTGACCAACGCAATTAATCAGTAAATGGCGCGCTACCGGTTAACACGCGCTCAATCACATTCAGCGCGCCTTCCTGGTTGTTACTGTCAGTATGGTATCGCGCAACCTGCTTCACGGCGGGTTGTGCGTTAGCCATCGCAAAGCCATAACCGGCGTGTGCCACCATCTCAATATCGTTACCGCTGTCACCCACGGCCACCACGTCACTGTCGGCAATCTGCCACTGACGTTGCAGCAGCGCCAGCCCGTGCGCTTTGTGGACGCCGGGAATGATCAGATCAACAAAACCAAATCCGCTGGAAACCGGCGTGACGATGCCGTCGAGCGCATGGCCGATGTGCGCCATCAATTCCGGGATTTTTTCATCGGCCAGGTTCAGTGAGAATTTAAAGATGGTGTCATTCAGCGCGCTGAAATTCTCGCGCAGTTCCAGGCGGTGATAGTGTTTGGACATCAGGGCCACCAGGGAATCAGGAGCGCTGTTGAGCATATAGGCACTGCGAGGCCCGCAGACGACGGTATGGGCGTAAGGCAGCCCTGCGAGCACCTCCAGCACCCTTGCCAGATGATCGTCACTTAACTCGCCACAGAACAATGTCTTACCACAATCGACAATATTGGCACCGTTTTCGGAGACAAACGCGATCTCATCACGTATTTCCGGGAAGAAGCTGATGAGCTGGTAATACTGGTTGCCGCTGGCGACCACAAACTTGATGTTCTGCTTTTTCAGTTGCTGGTATTGCGCCAAAAAGCGCGCTTTGTTGTAGGTTTTGTTGTCATCGAGGAAGGTGCCGTCCATATCAACAGCAATCATTTTAATCATCAGGTCCCCTGGGTAAAAAAGTGAAATATTGCCCCATCATCGGTGGAAACAGTGAATGTAAAAAGAGGCAGCTTTTGCCTGTGTGTTCCCCTTTTATGGGTGTGCCTGCCGAAATTGAGCCGTTATTGGCGTATTTATCCCCTGACTGGCGCTTTTTGTACGGTTACTGGAAGTTGTTGGCAATAAAAGTCGCCGTAAGGGGAAAAACCTACCTGGAAAAGAGGCAGTGATTTTCGACGCGCATCAGATTGTGATCGGCACGCGGCTTACATAATATGAAAGTCAGCGATTACTGATGAAGGTCGTTCAAACGAAATGAGGTCAATATGAAACAGCGGCACCGGCGTATTCTCGATCGGGTGGAAGAGAAGGGCAAGGTCAGCATTAATGAGCTGGCACAAAGCAACGGTGTCTCTGGCGTGACGATCCGCAAAGACCTGGCCGAACTGGAAAGCCTGCATTATCTTAGCCGTGCTCACGGTTATGCCGTGTCGCTTAACGATCTCTCTGAGCGCGTCAGCAGCAACTTTTCCACCAAAGAAGCGATGGCAAAGCGGGCGCTGATGCTGTTGTCAGAAGGGGACACGCTGTTTATTGAAGCAGGCAGCAGTAATGCCCATTTCGCTCGCGAGATTGGCCGCTCCGGGATGGATGTCACGGTGGTGACGCCGTGCGTGTATGTGGCTAACGAGCTGAAAAACTGCCATCAGGATGTGGTATTGATCGGCGGGGTACTGCAAAAGCGCAGCGAGTGCCTGGTCGGGCCGCTGACCCATCTGTGCATCAATAACATCAATTTCAACAAGGTGTTTATCGGTATTGATGGTTATAACCCCGATTACGGTTTTACCGGGCGTGACATTATGCGTGCTGAAAATATCCGGCTGGCGATTGAGAAGCGGGTGCAGAACTTTGTGATTGCCGAGTCGGGCAAGTTCGGCAAGTTGTTCCCCTATAACGTGGCGAAACACAGCGATATTGACACGGTGATCACCGACGCCGGATTGCTGCTGAACTTCGAAAATGCCCTGGTTCAACAGGGGGTGACGGTGCTGAAGGCCTGACACCGCTTTCATCTTTGCGCTGCTTTGTTTCGTTATTCCCCGCCTGGTGAAAGGCCACTTTCACCAATCGCAACATGCCGCCTGCCTTCGTGTCTAATATCTTGTTTTTAAACTGTTTACCGTATTTTATTATTGTTTTTTTACGCACGGAGAAGCGTGACGGCGATCATATTTCACCTGAGATATTTCACTTATCGTACTGCGAAAGCAAAAAAGGTTTCATATGAAACCTCTCAGCGTAGTCTCCCGGAGGATGTGATGGAATTCTATTTAGATACGGCAGATGTGGCGGTGGTGCAGCGCCTGGCGGCAGTGCTGCCGATAAAAGGCGTGACCACTAACCCCAGCATTGTGGCGCGCAGCAAGCGCCCGCTCAGCAGCGTGTTGCAGGAGCTGGTCGCGGTTCTGCCTGCCGACAGCACGCTGTTCGCTCAGGTGATGGCCCATGAGGCATCCGCGATGGTGGATGAGGCACTACGGCTGCGTGAAATCGTGCCGTCGCTGGTGGTGAAGGTGCCGGTGACCCATCAGGGACTGACGGCGATTAAAGCACTGACTCAGCAGAATATCCCGACGCTGGGCACGGCGGTCTACGGGGCCGGGCAGGGTTTTTACGCGGCGCTGGCAGGGGCCAGTTACATTGCTCCGTATGTTAACCGCATTGACGCGCAGGGCGGCGACGGCATTGCACTGGCCAGGGAGCTGCAAACCCTGCTGGATCTCCACTGCCCGCAGAGCAAAGTGCTGGCCGCCAGCTTCCGTACGCCGCGCCAGGTACTGGACTGTATGCTCGCCGGATGCCAGGCGATCACCGTCGATCCGGATGTGGCGGAACTGTTCCTGCTCGATCCGGCGGTGGACAGCGCCCTGCAACGCTTTGACCAGGACTGGTCATCAGCCTACGGTAGCCTGACGCTGTCATAAGTTGCCTGCTGAGCGTAAGGATGCTGACGTTATTGGGTCACGCCACAAAAACCGTAGGGGTCGATCATCTCTTCCGATCGACCCGTACTGAGGGATTGCACTTTGCTGACTGACCGAAACAAAGGGTCAGCCTCTGTGGCTCTATGCCTGTGCCAACCGAAGGCGACGGGCATTCATCCGCACCGCAAAACTGCCTGCCCCGGCCAGCGTCAGCAGCGCGACCACGCCCGGCCAGCCCGCTTTTTCCAGCATCAGGCTGCCCAGCGCCGATCCGGTTGCCATGCCAATAAACACCCCGGTAAACATCAACGCATTGAGGCGGCTGCGTGCAGCGGGTTCCAGGCTGAAGATCAGCGTCTGATGTGAAACCAGCGTGGCCTGTACACCGAAATCAAAGCCAATCGCCGAGACAACAATCAGCGCCAGCTGGGCGGGCACCGGCAGCAGCGGCAGTAAAAACAGGGCAGCAAAAGAGATCGTGGCGAGCGCGGTGCTGAACTGCGTGACCAGCGCCGGGCCGCGACGATCGGCCATCATCCCGGCCAGCGGTGCAGCCATTGCCCCTGCGGCGCCTGCCAGACCAAAGGCGCCTGCCGTCGCGCTGCCCAGACCATAACGGCTGTGCAGCATCACGGCCAGCGTTGACCAGAACGCACTGAACCCGACAGAGAGCAGCCCCTGAGCCAGCGTGGCACGGCGCAGTTCACCATGATGCCGCCACAGATGGCGCATTGAGGCCAGCAGCGCCGGATAGCCCAGCGTGGTGCTGGGGGCGATATGCGGCAGGCGACGCCAGAGCACCAGCGTAATCATCAGCACCAGCACGGCAGCCAGCACAAACATCACCCGCCAGCCAAAATACTGTGCCACCAGCCCGCTCACCACTCGGGAGAGCAGAATGCCGAGCAGCAGCCCGGTCATCACCGTGCCAACGGTTTTGCCACGCTGGGCCTCCGGCGACAGGCTGGCCGAGGCCGGAACGATATCCTGTGCCATCGTTGCGGTAATGCCAATCGCCAGGCTGGCGGCCAGCAATACCGTCATGTTGCCAGCCGCTGCGCTGAGCAGCAAAGCCAGCGTCAGCAGGACGCCTTTGATGGTAATAATGGTGCGGCGATCGTGGCGATCCCCCAGCGGTGCCAGCAGCAGAATACCGAGGGCATAACCCATTTGCGTCAGCGTCGGCACCAGACCGCTGGTGGTGACGCTGGCATGAAGCTGGCGCGATAAAATTTCCAGCATCGGCTGGCTGTAATAGATAGATGCCACGCTGAAGCCAGCGCCGCTGGCCAGCATCAGCACGGTGGGGCCGGAAAGGGGCTGCGGTGATGAAAGTGTGTGGGTCGACATGGTGAAGAACCTGTGTGTCTGTGAAGTTGTCGCTATTATTCACCGGAGCCTGGGTTGGCGGTAGTCGCCTGCCTGGTAGAACTGTTATACGATGGGCGTATGAATACTTCTCAATTTCCCGGCGTTGACCGTATAGAACTGATGCAGACCTTCGTGCGCATCGTGGAAGCAGGCAATCTGTCGGCGGCCGCTGCACGCCTGGGCACCAGTCAGCCGACCGTCAGCCGTCGCCTGCAAACCCTGGAGAAGCTGCTGGGGTTAAAGCTGGTGCAGCGCACCACCCATGTGATGAAGCTGACGGAAGATGGTGAACGCTGTTATGCCCATGCGAAAACCCTGCTGGAAAGCTGGCAGGGGATTGAGGACGACCTGCGCGGCGTCACCGAGGAGCCGCAGGGCGTGCTGCGCGTGCTGGCCCCGCACGCGTTCGGTCAGGATCAGATGATTTTACCGTTGCAGAACTATTTGCAGCGGTATCCGCAGATGACGGTGGAGTGGATGCTCAGCGATCGGCACCCGGACTTTATTGCCGAGGGCATCGACTGCGCGGTGCATGTCGGCCCGGTCACGGAGCCGTCAGTGGTCGCGCTGCTGGTGGCCGAAGTGCCGCGGATTGTGATTGGCGCTCCCTCGCTGCTGACATCGCGCACGCCGCCGCAGCATCCTCAACAGTTGCAGGATCTGCCGTGGCTGGCCCTCAGCACCTTTTACCGCCACAGCGTGGCGCTGCAGCATCAGGACAGCGGCGAAAGCCAGCGCTTTGACATCCAGCCACGATTGCTGACCGACAGCCTGTACGCGCTGCGTAATGCGGTGCTGGCGGGAATGGGCGTGGGGATCGCCTCGTCGTGGGTCGTGCAGGAGGATATTGCCCGTGGGGAACTGCTGCATCTGG
The DNA here is from genome assembly GCF_045107195.1 of Erwinia sp. AnSW2-5. NCBI lineage: Bacteria > Pseudomonadati > Pseudomonadota > Gammaproteobacteria > Enterobacterales > Erwiniaceae > Erwinia > Erwinia sp. AnSW2-5. Next base: position 156,239 of record NZ_JBJGXA010000010.1, on the reverse strand, counting down.
CCCCGCAGTGGCAGGCCGCTGCGCTCCCGGTCTATCTGGTTTATCCGCATGCCCGTTACTATCCGGCGCGATTGCGTATGTTTCTGGCAATGATGCGTGAAGCGATGCCGGTCCTGTCGGGGACCCAGCACCCGGTGCGTTAGCATAAAAAAACGCGCTTCCGGTGAGGAAAGCGCGTTGCGTCGCGAGGTTGCGTCAGGCTGTGGGGTTACTGCAAATCAACCGTCAGTTCCGGTGCGCCAAAGCTGACCACCGTTGACTGAGAGGCTTCAAAGTACGCCCGCCAGAACGCTTCCAGCTGCTGCACAATTTTCCCGGAACGGTAGTTATTTTTCGCATCGCTGTCGATCAGGCCCGCGCCGGCAATATAGACCCGGCTACCCGCGAAGTCGGCCAGCAGGTTCTGCTTGCTGACGCGCTGCATCTCTTTTTCCGGCACCAGAAGACGGATCTGATTATTGCTGTAGAAGCTGCCGAAATCGCTGTTTTCCAGCATATCGGACACCAGCAGAATCGTTTTCGCCTGCTCAGGTTCCGCTTTCAAATCGGCACTGATGCGCTTCAGGCTGTCCATAATCTCGCTTTTAGCGATGTTATCCCCCTGGTTGGCAAACGCGGCGGCCAGCTTTTTACCGATCGTCTGGTCAAAGAAAGACTTCTGCTGATTCAGGCACCCATCCAGAGACTTCAGGCTATCCATTCCCAGGCTGTTACGTGCTTTCTGATTGGTAAAGGGCGCTTCCAGTTTGCCGTCGAAGGTGCGCTTCATGTAGTTGTCCTGCAACAGAGCAGAGAACTGATACATGATGATGTGGTCGCCGGGCTGGGTGTAGCGCAGCACCTGATGCCAGATCGACTTTTTCAGCTCGGTCGGCACTTTTACCGTCTGGTCGATGATGATCACCAGTTCGCGCCCACTGGCTGGCGGGCGTTCGCTATCCAGTTTGGCGTAGCTGTAACAGCTGGGAATATCGTTACGCTCGGCGGCATGCAGCGTAGCGCTCAGGCCCAGCAGGATCAGCGCGACAAGGCGTTTCATGCCGTTCCTCCGTTGCGTGCTTTACTCAGCAGGGCCTGGACCTGCTGGCGCTTTTGCAGTGCGGGCAGGGATAATCCCTGGTCGTCAGCAATCAGTTGCAGTTCATCAGCGCTGAACGAGGAGAGATCGCCAAGGGCATGAATACGCTGCTTCTCTGCGCTGTCATCGGTAACAGCGGCGACAGGCACAGGTGCGACAATCGGTTCAGGTGCCGGAGCAACGGGTTGTGCTGCAACGGGTGCGCTCACGATCGGTTGTGGGGTAGGTGCCGGTGCTGGCTGCTGCACTGGGGCAGGGACTGGCTGAACCACAGGTTGTGCCTGAGGCACGCTGTATTCCTGCATCTGGGCATGTTGTTCTGCATCCAGGCGGGCTTTATCGCGCACTTTGCCACTGGCGTAGTCATGGAACGTAGGCAGGGTGGTCAACGCTTCGCTCTGGCTGTTGGTGCGCTTCATCATCAGGCGATTTTGCAGTGAGGTCAGTTTCTCCTGGGCATCGCGTTCAACACGTTCACGGCGCGCGGCATGCCAGGCAGCAAACTCCTCTGACCCACTGAAATTACCAATGTATTTAGACGCAGCCTTTGACTCAATCCCGGCAAAGGAGCGGAACAGACCCACCAGGATACCAATCAGCTGCACACCCACGAAGATCACTGACAGGATGATAAAGGTCAGTTTGGAGGCAAATACGCGGTTATCGGTGATCTCTTTCGCGGCCTGACGGTCAGCGCTGGCATTGTCTTCTACCGCAGCAGCAGGCAGATCAAACGGCGAGTTGGAGGCAGCGGCTCCGGCCTGCTGGCTGAACGGTGAACCGTTGACGGCCTGGGTATCAATGGCATCGATGGTGGCGGCACGGACAAAGTAAGCCCCGACAGCAAAGAACAGGATCAGCGCCAGCGCAATGCCGGTAGCCCAGTACTGCGGCGTGATCTGCGCGTTATGGGTCACGCGGTTCAGCATTTGCAGGTAGTTCGGGTCGTTATCGTCAAGGCGCGTGGTTTCGAGTGAGATCTCGGTGTTCTTACTCAGTCCCCGTGCGGTACCGCCGTGGCGTGCTTCGTTATACCAGTAGCGGATCTTTTTCAGCAGGGTGTTTTTATGCAGTTCAGATCCCATCAGATGCGTGGCAGGCACCAGCACCACCCCGATCAGCACGGAAATCACTACCGCAGAAAACTCGGCCTGATTGGCAGAGATATTGTTGGCGATAAACGGCGACAGCACTAAGGCAAAAATAAACGCTTCCAACAGTACGAGGGCAACGCTAACGCACCAGAGAATAATGCCAGTGGGTTTGCGGCCGCGTTCGTCGACTTTGTTGAGGTAGTTCACGCAGCGCAGGTAGAAGTCTGCATCGAGGTTGGAGGTTTTATAATACTGCCAGTACTTGGCGCAGATCGCTTCCTCGGCCGGATACCACGTCAGGCCGCCAGTGCTGCGGCGGCGCGGTTCATTACTGCGTGACAGACGAGTGATATAGCCAAATAGCGGCAGGCTACTCATCAGGTTAAGGAAGAAATAACTCACCTGATCCCACCAGCGGATGAAAATGATGATCAACGCCATCAGGCCCAGTAGCGGCCAAAAAATATAACGATATAAAGAGATCGCTTCGGCAATGCTTTGCAGAAATTCCATTATCTGTTCCTGAATTTAAAGACCAACAGGGGCGTAAGCCGCCTGGTATGGACTGTTGTGATCGCTGTAGTAGAGTTGTCCCTGCTGCGTTTTTTTCGCATCTTTCTGTACCAGAAGGTCGATACAGGAGAGCGCCTGCTGTTTTTCATTTTGCAGGTAAACGCGATACAGAATGCTGTCTTCCCCTTCCCATGCGTTCGCCACGGCGGCAAGCGGAGCATCGGCTTTACGGTTATGTTTGGCCTGGTAGTCGCGGGTGATGTAGACCTTTGGATTTTCCGTGACCGTGGCGTTATCACTCAGTACCCGCACCGGGGAGAGTGTCACCAGGTGACCGTTAACCAACCCGGCCCACGCACGGCCGTTCATGCCTGGCAGGTATTTTTTCGTCTCAGAGGTTTCCACGGCCTTGCCGCTGGCCAGATTTTTCGCCTGTCCGCTGACACGTGCGTTATCGCTGTAACAGCTTTTCATCACGCCACCGGCATGGGCTTCAGAAATCAGACTGAAACCGCTGCTGCGGGGCTTGAGGCTGGCGGCCAGAGACGCGGTGCTGCTGCTGACCGGCTGCCCGCCAAAATCGACAATGGCTGCCGGGCCAGAGGTGCGTGTGGGTGGCGTGCTGGCTTTGGGCGCTTCCACGCTGGCTGTTTCGGTCGTCGTTGCCGGGCGGGGCGCGCTGGTTTTGCGGGTGACTGCAGGCGAGGCTTTCTTGCTGCTGCTACGTGCAGTGACCGATTTCGGGTTTTCGTTGCTGGTGTCGTAACGCAGATAGGCGAGGTTGCTGCCTTCCTGTTCCAGGCGCTGTTTGAGCAGCGCTTCGCTGGCTAAAGCAGCCAGTTCCACACGGCGGTTGGCGGCGCGGCCTTCGTTGGTGGCGTTATCGGCCACCGGGCGTGACGAACCTGCGCCCTGGAAATAGAGATTCTTGCCGCTCAGACCGGCCTGCTCCAGCACCCGCCCAACGTTCTGGGCACGCTGTTCTGACAGGTGCTGGTTCAGCTGTGGATTGCCAGTGGCATCGGTATGCCCCACCACCAGAATCACACCACCCTGATCGCCTTCCTTCATTGCAGCCGCCAGTTTCCGCACCTGGCGCAGGCCGTCAGAGGAGAGCTGAGCGCTGTTGGTGTCAAACATCCCTTTATCCTGCACCTGGGCCACCAGCCCAACGGCTTGTTTACTGCTTTTCGCCTGGGCTTCCAGCGTACGGGTCTGAATCGCGATATTTTCTTCAGCGGCGATCTTCGCCAGCGCTTTTTCGCGGTTCTGCCAGATATTCCCGGCAGCACAGCCAGCCACGCCACCAATTAATCCGCCGACTACGGCTTTTTTTGCATCGCCGGTGAGCAGATAGGTTAATCCACCTCCCAGTGCCGCACCGCCGACGCAGCCAATGGCGGTGCCGTAATCCTCGCCTGCCTGATGCATAGAAGCACAGCTTGAGGTGAGTGTCACCACCGCCGCCACCAGACTGATCTTCCTTAATGGATACTCTTTCATTTCACCCCTTTCTCCTGCCCTGAGAATAAATAGTGTCCGTTTTTTATCGCGGAATACGCTCTTAAAGCCGTAGTGGCTTTTATGTGCAGATCTCTACGGAAAATACAAAAATTTGTCTTTAGTTAGAACGTTACTTTCCTGTTACGTATTGGAGGAAAAGATATGCCTGCATCCTGTGAATTTAAGAGGTAATTCTATGAGTAACGGGTAGTTAACGATGATGCGAAAGCGCACTCAGACTCTGTAAGGATATTGTTATAAGAAGATTCCGAAGCGGCCAAATAGTAGAACATTTAAAGTTAAGCGGTCAATAAGGGGCTAAAGATCCTATTGTGCTGTGAAGTGGCTGAAAAGTGCTATTTCCTACAGTCATTGCAAGATGTTATGCATTGAACCAGCCTTAGCCGACAGCGATGAATCGCTAATTGCCTAAAATCTAAACATTAAAAATAGCAAATAAAGAAAGATGTAATATTCGGCGGCATACCTGAAAATCGGCAAGTACGGTATGATATTGCAGGATTTTTTCAGTCGGAGGAACTGCTATGCCTTTGCAAATAAAAGACATTATCGATCTGCAAACCCTTATCGAATCTGAACAGGTAGAGTTCAAGCTGGCTGGAGGAAAGGAGGGGAAAGGTGAGTTGCCAAGGGATTTTTGGCCAACTTATTCAGCGATGGCAAATGGTAGGGGAGGCTGGATTGTTCTTGGTGTCAAAGAGCAGGCAGGTAAGTTCTCTCCGGTGGGTGTTGTTGACCCCGAAAAGATAAAGACAGATCTGTTCAACCAGCTAAATGATCGCGATCGGGTCAGTGTGAACGTGCTTCGATCTGAAGAGGATGTCCAGATTGTATCTTTACAGGGGAAGGACGTTCTGGCGATACATATTCCACAGGCTATGCGTAAGCAAAAACCTGTTTATTTGAAAAAATCCCCTTTTGGAAATACGTACTGGCGCTTGCACGAGGGCGATCGCCTTTGTGATGACATTACTGTTAAGAGGATGTTAGCGGAGCAACTTTATGATAGCCGTGATAATGAAGTCCTTTCTGAACATTATGCCTTTGTGGAAGACATCGACTCAGATAGTTTGAGAATTTACCGCAACTTGCTTTCTGCAAATAATCCACAACACCCTTATTTAACCTACGGCCCGTTTGAACTCTTCAAGGCGATTGGAGGCTGGAGGAAAGATAGGGAAACAGGTAAAGAAGGCATTACGCTTGCAGGTGTTTTAATGTTTGGAAAATGGGACGCGATCACTGCATCAGCACCTAATTATGTGGTGGATTATCAGGAAAGACCTGAAGCAAAAACCGAATTACGTTGGGTGGATAGAGTATTTCCGGATGGTACCTGGTCAGGAAATTTGTTTGATTTTTACCGTAAAGTGTACCAAAAATTAGTTGCTGATTTAAAAGTGCCGTTCACCCTTGAGGATGGACAACGTAAAACGGATACACCAGTGCATATCGCTTTACGAGAAGCCTTAGTTAATGCGCTTGTGCATGCGGATTTTTCTGAACGCGTCTCCATTCTTATTGTGAAGCGCCCTGATATGTTTGGTTTTAGAAATCCAGGTTTAATGCGTCTCCCGCTGGAGGATGTTATCTCCGGTGGTGTGAGCGATTGTCGAAATCGATTATTACATCAGATGTTTCTGCTGATCGGTTTAGGAGAAAGGGCCGGATCAGGAATGCCTAAAATATTTAGTGGTTGGCAGTCAGCCAACTGGCGGATGCCAAGGCTCAGAGAAAATTCATCACCAGCACAAACGATATTGGAACTTCCTACCGCCAGCTTAATCCCACAACATATTTTGGATGAGCTGCATCATCGATTTGATCAACAGTTCGATCTGCTGGATGATTTTGAGCAAATTCTTGTTGCTACGGCAGCCGTTGAAGGGTGGGTTAACCATGAACGCGCCTGTCAGCTGACAACGCGTCACCCCCGCGAGGTCACATTGACACTCCCCCGCCTGGAGAGTAAAGGATTCCTGGTAGCCCGTGGCGAGCAAAAGAGTAAGTATTATACTCTTCCAGGGGTTTCGGTAATGACTCCGGATGAAGTTTTTTCTTTGGGCTTAGTTAATATTCCAGATAGCTCCACACATAGCGGCGGCAGCTCCACACATAGCGGTGGCAGCTCCACACATAGCGGTGGCAGCTCCACACATAGTGCCACTGACCACTCGGTATCTGGCCCAGAATTTAACGCGTCTGTAATGCGCGATGAGCATGGGCGTTTGCTCAATAATTATATTGACCTGCCTTATATCGATTCGGTGGAAAGTCTTACAGATGTTTTTCGCGAATCGCTATTTTCACTTGCTGCCATCCCGCGTGAAAGGCTGCGATTGGGAGATAAAGAGTTAATGAAAAAGGTCATCTTGAGTGTCTGCCACGGGCAGTATATTTCTGTAGCAGCGCTGGGGGCGATTCTGAATCGCAATCCTAATGCATTACGCCAGCAATATTTGAAAATTTTGGTGGAGCAGGGTGAGCTTAAGCTCGCATTTCCACAGTACAAAAATGATCCAAAGCAAGGATATAGTGCAGCATGAAGCTAATTTTTAGCATCTATCGAGGGTTCCCCATCATCAATCGCATCGGGATGATGAAGCATCGTTATGTGAATACCTTTTTGTTCTCTCTTCTATTTTCTGGAATAAGCCATGCTGATGTGAAGATTACCTCTCCGGAGGGCGGCGTATTAACCTTTTCCCAGGAAAAAAAAGGGGAGCATTACGATGCCAATGCATGGGGGAAAATCGTCTTCTCGAATAAAAATGTTCAGGTAGACCTCAGCCAGGACGATCGTTATTACACTGAGGATGGCTCTTCCCGGGTGTCTCCCTCCGGGCGTTATCTGATCGTCAACAGCATCTCAGGTGGGGAGTTGTGGCAGGAAGATGGTACGGTGACCTGGACCGACCGCGCCTATTGCAGTGTGGTCGATATGAAGAATGGCTGTATCACCAGTGACTGGAGCGGTGAGGCGTGCGGTTACACGTGGGTCAGAGGCAAAGATATTATTGCCAGATCAGAAAAACCCGATGCAGATACCTTTAACTTCACCGCCATGCGTCCCGTGCTGCGTGAGTCTAAAGGGGATTTTGCCATTATGGATAATGCCCGGGTGATGAATATTATGCGTTGCGATGTGCCGGGGAAAGGCAATATCAATGACTATCAACAGTTGGCTAAATTAAATAAAAAATCGGCAAACGCAGTGCGCAGCCAGATAACCCGTTATTTAAATAGCCTGACGATGGCCGCATCAATAGAGTCCAAATCCTTATTATTCACCGGAGCAGATGACAACAGCCAGACTAAGGCATATCTGGTTCCGGGGGATAAAATAAAAATCATACAGCGTTCACCTGATAATCAGTGGGTAAATGTGGGTTACATTAATGCCAAAGGCTCCCCTCTCGTCGCCTGGATCAAGGCGGAGACGCTAAAGTAAGGTGAAGTTCCCCAGAGGGGAGACTGACGAACTGCGTTCGATCGCAAGACGCGGCAACCATCCCCCCTTTTGATGCACTGTGCTGGATGGTGGTGATCTCTCTGTTAAAACGAATACCTTGATAATAAAGCCGCATTATGAATAATCGGTGGGGTATTTTTTGGGATATTTAATGGATTTATAGGATTTAACTTATAAAAGGAGTTTTCGTGAACCTGTTTCCCAGAACACTGCCAGAATGCGTAGCGATGATTATTTCCTTTGTATGGGTTTCTGATTGTATATCAAAAAGTAGTTCAAAAAATATATATATTTATAAAGATAATGTTACGCGCAATGAGCGTGGTGCGGCCTGTCCGCCTGTTTTTATTTAAACGATACTTTTGTGAACTTGCTTAAATAAGATAAATACATCTCCTCAACTTAGAAGCCCACTATGAACCAATTATCTGAACGTTACCTGAAAACCGGCGGTGACCCGAGCATGCTGCCGGACTATATTTCCCTGCACGATGAAATGAGTAAGTTCGCTCATTCTGCACGGCCGGACGTAGACTGGCCCCGGGTACAAAAATTGTGCCTGGCACTGTTTGAGCGCAACGGCATTGAATTACAGACGGCGGCCTGGTATACCCAGGTTCGAACGCAACTTGCCGGTCTATCCGGGTTGAACGAAGGCCTGGCGATCCTCGATGCACTCATCAGCCACCAGTGGGGGGCGCTGTGGCCTAAGCAGGGACATGCGCGGATGGAAATCCTCAGCAGCCTGAGCCGACGTATCCAGCAACTGATGCGCACGCTTCCCATTAGTTACAGTGACCTCAACCTAAGCCAGTTGTACCAGGCGGAGCATCTGCTCGCGCGCCTGAATGAGGCATTGGATCGGCGGGAATTAAAACAACTGAGCCAGTTTGATGTACTGGCCACCTTGATGCACAACATTGCAGTCCGGCTGGAAAACAGTGACGCAGCGGGAAAAAACAGCGAGGCAATGGCCGGAAACCGTCTGGCGAAGGGCACTAAGAGTACGGTGGCTAAACTGGGCGTGGTGTTGCCTGAGGCGGTTGCAGGATCCCTCATGTTTACACCGAAGGAAACGGAGGAACCCGTGAAATGGGTCTATGTGGCGCAGCCGAAGGCAGCCATGCAGATGCCGTTTAAAAACATGCCCTGGAAGCCATTTTCGGCGGGGATGTGCGTCATGCTTGTGGTGGGCAGCGCGGTAACATTGGCCTGGGATAAGGTATTTCCTCCTGATCCACTGCTGGTGCAGTTGGAGGCGTCCGTCATGCCGCTTGCCACTCCATTATCCCCTGGTCAGCGTCAGGCTTTGCTTCAGAGTCAGCCACAGCTTGCGGAAAACTTTGTGAAGCAAACGCAGCAGCAACTGGAGCGGGTAGAGGCATACAGCCCCGACTGGTCTTTATCCTACAGCCAGGGGTTAATCAATCAGTTGCAGTCATTCAAGCCGGAAGATGAGGTGGCGAAACAGCTGGTCCAGAGATGGCAACAGCAGCTCAATGCGGCAGCGTTGCCCGCCGATGTCATGAGCGGCTGGCACCAGGGGATGTCGCAGCTACAGCAACTGAGTGCGAAGCTGAATACGCTCGACAGCCAGCGTGGAAAATACATTACGGTCAGCGAGCTGAAGTCTGTGATTTATACCGCGAGGCAGGCATTTAATCGATCGATTCCTGTTGAGGAACAGCTGCGTCTTTACTCGGTCAGCCCTTCCGATATTCAGAAACGGCAGACGGAAATGGCGCTGGATCAGCTGCAGAAGCGTTACTTCTTGCTGAGCCAGGAAAAAGGAAAAGAGAGTCCGTAACGCATAACGTAAAATAACCCGCCACAGGCGGGTTATTTTCAAGGCGCTGGAGTGAGTGTATGAACCCCAGAAAGCAAAAAACCCGCCATAGGCGGGTTCTTCTAAATATGGTGCCCGGACTCGGAATCGAACCAAGGACACGGGGATTTTCAATCCCCTGCTCTACCGACTGAGCTATCCGGGCAACGGGGCGCATTAAACCGTAAAGGCCGTTCGGCGTCAACGGCTTTGTCATAAAAAAGTCGTAAAATCCTGCTGACTGCCTGCTTTTTACCCGGATACGGTGAAAGTGCGTTAGCTTAGTGCCCCATTCTTGCGGCACAGAGCAATGCTCAGAACGTCTTCTGCCAGGCGACGGGCATTCTCCACTTCCTGCACCTTGCGCTTCACCAACAGACGCGACAGGCAGCCTTCCAGAATCAGTTCCATCTGATGTGCCACCAGCTCAGGATTATCAGTTTCCAGCTCGCTCAACAGGGCATGAGTATATTGCCAGGATGCCTGTTTTTGCAGCTCTGCTATTTCGTGGATCGGATGGTCCGGCTGCGGATAGAAACTGCAGGCGGCAATAAACAGACAGCCGGGATAGCGCTGGTTGTTAACGGCTTCGGCCAGCACCTGATAACGGGCCATCAGCTTCTTCTCCGGGCTGAGGCTGTCGTCCAGCAGCAGCTTACGTCGCCAGACTTCAATCTGCTGCCCGTGATAGCGTAGCGCGTCATACAGCAGCGCATCGCGGTCCGGCCAGAAGCGTTGAAGTTCCTGTTCGCTGCACCCCAATTCATCCGCCATCATGGCAAGAGAAGTGGTGGCGGCGAGTCCGTTCAGCTCAAGGATGCCAAGAGCCTGTTCCAGTACCTGTTCACGCTGCACGTCATCTCCTCGTTTATCTTGATCAAAACCTAGTGTCGTTTACTGCGTCAGTTTCTGCAAATGCGCCTGAAACGCCGCCGGTTTCATAAACCCGGTCACGCGTGAGCCTGGGATTTCATGACCCTGAGCATCAAAGAAAAGCAGGGTGGGCAAACCCAGGACATTCAGATGGTTCAGCAGGGCGCTGTCGCTGGCATTATTGGCCGTGACATCAGCTTGCAATAGCTGCATGTGACCAAAGGCTACCTGCACTTGTGGATCGCTGAAAGTGTATTTCTCAAATTCTTTGCAGGCCACGCACCAGTCAGCATACAGGTCAAGCATGGTGATATTGCCTGCACTGTTTGCCAGCCGTTGATTGAGTTGCTCAATGTTACTGATGCGGGTGAAGGTTAACTGCGGGCCAGCTTCCTGCTGGGCAGCACTGCCAAACGCCCAATCCTGCAAGGGACGGGCAGCAATCAGCATGGCGCCCAGCAGCAGAATTTGCAGCACTCGCAGCCAGCCACGCTGGCTTTTCAGGCTGCTGATAAACGCCCAGCCGAAGAAGGCGACGGCCAGCAGGCTCCACAGACGCCATCCCCAGCTATCCCCAATCACCCGCTCCAGCAGGAACACCGGCAGGGCCAGGATCACAAAACCAAAACCTTCTTTAACGGTCTGCATCCACGGGCCACTTTTCGGCAGCAGGCGGTTGCCGAACAGCGTAATGGCGACCAGCGGCAGGCCCATACCCAGCGCATACAAATACAAGGTTCCGGCACCGGCCAGCATATTGCCGCTCTGGGCGATGTACAGCAGGATGGCGCTAAGCGGGGCAGTGGTGCAGGGCGAGCAGATCAGCCCGGCCAGTGCGCCCATCAGGAAGACGCCCGGCAGAGAACCGCCCTGCTGGCGGTTACTCCACAGCGTGAGCCGGGTCTGCAATGACGAGGGGAGTTGCAGGGTGAACAGGCCAAACATCGACAAGGCCAGCAGAATAAACAGAACGGACAGTCCGATAAGTACGGCGGGTGCCTGAAGCGCGGCCTGGAAGCGTAGCCCGGCGGCGGCCACGACAATCCCCATCAGGGTGTAGGTCAGCGCCATGCCCTGCACATAGACCATCGCCAGCGCAAACAGGCGGGCCAGGCTGTAGCGGCGATTGCCACCGAGGATAATCCCTGAGATCAGCGGATACATCGGCAGTACGCAGGGCGTGAACGCCACGCCAATACCAATCAGCAGCGCCCACAGCGGTGAGAAGGGCAGGCTGTTGCTGTCGGAAACCTCTGAAGGCGTGACCGCCGGTGTGGCTGCAGGCGTGCTATGCGCCGCCACCGCATCCAGCGGTACGATGCGCGTCTCCGGCGGATAACAGAATCCCGCGGCGGCACAACCCTGATAGACCACCGTCATCTGCGCGCCCGTGGCGGCCTGCCTGAGGGTGAAAGGCAGCGTCAGGCTGTCCGGGTAGATCTCCGTTTTGCCATAAAACTCATCTTCATGCGGTTTGCCTGCGGGCAGGCTCCACTCGGCGAGCGTCGCGCCCTGCACGCTGACTTTTATCTGCTGGCGATACAGGTAGTAACCCGGCTTGATCTGCCAGTTGAGGGTGAGAATGTCATTCTGCTGTGTGAAATCAAAAGCGAAGGCCTGATTGACCGTCACAAACTGGCTGTTGTGGTTCTGGCCGAACAGTGACGCGCTGGCGTTCACGCTGAACAGGCTGGCAAACAGCAGGAAAATAAAGGGGATAAGTCGCTGGGTCATAACGGGTCTTGCTCTCTCCATGGGGGACCGACCGGACGGCAAAGGGAGATGATAGCATGACATTCATTGGTGAGGGGCGACCGGAGCCTGGGGCCGATCATGTATTCCGATCGGCCCGTGGAGAGATTAGAGAATGATGCCACCCAGCAGGAACCCAAACGCTACCGACAGCACAATGGCCAGTGTGCCGGGGATCAGGAACGAGTGGTTAAAGACAAAGCGGCCGATACGCGTGGAACCGGTATCGTCCATCTCTACGGCGGCCAGCAGCGTTGGATAGGTCGGCAGCACGAACAGTGCGGATACCGCGGCAAACGACGCAACAGCAGTGACCGGGGAAACACCGAGCATCAGGGCTGCCGGCATCAGCGCTTTGGTGGTGGCCGCCTGCGAGTAAAGCAGCGTTGAGGCAAAGAACAGGATCACGGCCAGCATCCACGGATAATCGTGCAGCAATTCGCCCGCCACCTGCTGGATGTCACCGATGTGCGCTTTGACAAAGGTATCCCCAAGCCAGGCCACGCCGAGCACGCAGACACAGGCGCTCATGCCGGATTTAAAGGTGCTGGCACTGAGAATTTCACCAGTATCAATTTTGCAGGTTAAGCAGATCAGCGCGGCGACGGTCAGCATAAATACCACGATGGCTTCGTTACGCGGCAGCACCGGGTTTTGAATCAGGCCAACCGCATCGCTGATCGCGGTGGCATACAGCACCACGGCAACAATGCCGAGCAGCAGCAGCAGTACTGAACGTTTGGCGCCCGGTTTTTCTGCAAACTTACTGGCACCGCGCAGGGCGACTTCGCCTTTTGCCAGGCGAGCCTGATACACCGTATCGTCCTTCAGCTCTTTGCCGAGGAAGTTGGTGATCAGCGCAGCGATAAAGATAGCCGCCATCGTGGAGGGGATTGCGACGGCCAGCAGCATCAGGTAACTGATGCCTTTGGGTTCAAGGATGCCTGCCATAAACACCACTGCCGCTGAAATCGGCGAGGCGGTAATCGCAATCTGCGAAGAGACCACGGCAATCGACAGCGGACGGGAAGGGCGTATGCCCTGCTCTTTGGCCACTTCGGCAATCACTGGCAGCGTGGAGAACGCGGTGTGCCCGGTGCCAGCCAGCAGGGTCATCACATAGGTCACCAGCGGTGCCAGCAGGGTGATATAGCGCGGATGTTTACGCAGCAGGCGCTCGGCCAGATTGACCAGATAATCCATCCCTCCGGCCACTTGCATCGCGGCGATAGCGGCAATAACGCCCATGATGATTTCGATAACGTCGAATGGGATAGCTCCGGGTTTGATCTGAAATCCCAGGGTCAGCACCAGCACCCCAAGACCCCCGGCAAAACCGATACCAATCCCTCCCAGCCGACTGCCCAGATAAATCGCGGCAAAGACGACGATAAGCTCAGGTAATAACATTGGGTATTCCTTAATTTTTTTGCTAATAAACCGTTAAAATTTTGTGTGCTGCGAAAAGTAAAAAGGCACGCCGTTCTGTCAGAACTGACGTGCCCTAAAAGGCTAACTGTGATTAAAATTATTGTTCATTTTCATCGGTATAGCGCTTAGCTTTATAAGCCGGGAACATCAGGTTCTGCGTAGAGAAAATATCATCCAGCTCGCTTTCGGTCAGTAAACCGCGCTCCAGTACCACTTCACGTACGCTCTTACCCGTTTCGGCGCAGATCTTGCCGACGATATCGCCATTGTGGTGGCCGATATACGGGTTAAGGTAGGTAACAATGCCGATAGAGTTAAACACGTAGGCCTCGCACACCGCTTTGTTGGCGGTAATACCGTCGACGCATTTTTCCAGCAGGTTATAGCAGGCGTTGGTCAGAATATGAATTGACTCAAACATCGCCTGGCCGATAACCGGTTCCATCACGTTAAGCTGAAGCTGACCGGCTTCAGAGGCCATCGTCACCGTAATATCGTTGCCGATGACTTTGAAGCACACCTGGTTGACCACCTCAGGCACGACCGGGTTCACCTTGGCAGGCATGATTGAAGAGCCTGCCTGCAATTCCGGCAGGTTGATTTCGTTCAGGCCAGCGCGTGGGCCGGAAGAGAGCAGGCGCAGGTCATTACAGATTTTCGACAGCTTAACCGCCAGGCGCTTCAGCGAACTGTGCACCATCACGTAGGCACCGCAGTCGGAGGTGGCTTCGATCAGATCTTCCGCAGGCACGCAGGCCAGGCCGCTGACTTCTGCCAGCTTCTGTACCGCCAGCTGTTGATAGCCGTCCGGGGTATTCAGACGTGTACCAATAGCGGTCGCGCCCAGGTTCACTTCCAGCAGCAGTTCGGCGGTGCGCAGGATGCAGCGGATCTCTTCATTCAGCAGCACGTTAAAGGCATGGAATTCCTGGCCGAGTGTCATTGGCACTGCATCCTGAAGCTGGGTACGGCCCATTTTCAGGATGGTGTTAAATTCCACCGCTTTGCGCTGGAAGCCTTCACTCAACTGGCCGATAGCGTCCAGCAGTTTCAAAATGGAGCTGTAAACCGCGATGCGGAACCCGGTTGGGTAAGCATCATTGGTGGACTGGCATTTGTTCACGTGGTCATTCGGATTGAGGTACTGATACTCCCCTTTCTGATGCCCCATCAGCTCAAGGCCAATATTGGCCAGCACTTCGTTGGTGTTCATGTTCACCGAGGTGCCAGCGCCGCCCTGGTAGACGTCGATCGGGAACTGATCCATGCACCGGCCGTTGTTCAGGACTTCATCACAGGCACTGATAATGGTGTTTGCCACGTTGCGGGGGAGGGTTTGTAACTCTTTATTGGCCAGCGCCGCCGCTTTTTTAACCATGACCATACCGCGCACAAATTCAGGGATATCACTGATTTTGCTGTTGCTGATATAGAAGTTTTCAATCGCACGCAGAGTATGAACACCGTAGTAAGCATCCGCGGGGACTTCACGCATACCTAACAGGTCTTCTTCGATACGAATGTTATTAGTCATGAGAACCTTCTTTAAAGGATTACCGGTAAAATCATCACAATTTAAGTGCCTGTTTCTGCGGTCGACATCCAGAGAATATCGGGCCGGAGAACGGCTGCCGCAAGATTTTATCTGTTTGTGTCACACCGAGCACGATCATATTCTGTCGTGATGCAAAAGCCTGAATCCAGATCACTTAAACTGCCTGCCATATCAAACAGTTTCAATGATATGTGATCGTACTCACAATGAAAGGTGTCGGATCTATTTCAACATTTCCCGTTGAAAAAGAGGGCTGTCGCTCCCACCTTCTATACTATCGGTCATGATGATCGCCATTTTATGCCGCCGTGCACTCCGCAGGGTGGCCATTGATACAGGAGAATACGGTGCGCTGGTTACCGTTCTTAGTGATGTTTGCCCTGGTATGGATCGAGATTTCTCTCTTCATCCAGGTTGCCCATGTGATGGGTGTGTTGATGACCATGCTGCTGGTCATCTTCACCTCTTGCATCGGCATCTCTCTGGTGAAAAATCAGGGGATGAAAAACTTTATGCTGATGCAGCAGAAGCTGAATGCGGGCGAAAGCCCGGCGGCAGAGATGATTAAGAGTGTCTCGCTGGTGCTGGCCGGTTTCCTGCTGTTGCTGCCAGGCTTCTTTACCGACTTCATTGGTCTGCTGCTGCTGTTGCCTCCGGTACAGAAGCATCTGACGCTAAAGTTGATGCCGCACCTGAAAGTCTGGGGCGGTGCGCGTGCTGCGCCTGACAGCGGCTTTACCGTTGATGGCGAATACGAGCGTAAAGAATCGAACCTGATTGAGCACGACCGCGACGACGACCGACGTTAACGTTTTGCCAGTCAACGACGGCGCTTTCCTGATGGAGCGCCGTTTTTTTTGCCTGCCGGACAGGATGTGCAAAAAACCACCGAACGAGGCAGTTAACAAAAAAAATTACTTCTGGCCCTTGAAAGGCCTCTTCGGCGGCCGCATCTCTTCCGTCACGAGGCCGGTAGCCAATGCAGCCCGGCTTTCATCCCAAAACTGATTGGACTTCTCAAAGGAGAGCTAACAATGAAAATTCGTCCATTGCACGATCGTGTTATCGTCAAACGTAAAGAAGTTGAATCCAAATCTGCAGGTGGCATCGTGCTGACCGGTTCTGCGGCGGGTAAATCTACTCGTGGCGAAATCCTGGCTGTTGGCAACGGTCGTATCCTGGAAAATGGCGACGTGAAGCCATTGGACGTGAAAGTAGGTGATGTGGTCATCTTCAGCGAAGGCTACGGCGCGAAAACTGAAAAAATCGACAACGAAGAAGTTCTGATCATCTCAGAAAACGACATTCTGGCGATTGTTGAAGCGTAATTAACGCGTAATTCACTGAACGTAACGAATTTAAGGAAAAAGATAAAATGGCAGCTAAAGACGTAAAATTCGGTAATGACGCGCGCGTAAAAATGCTGCGCGGTGTGAACGTACTGGCAGATGCAGTAAAAGTTACCCTGGGCCCGAAAGGCCGTAACGTGGTCCTGGATAAATCTTTTGGTGCACCGACCATCACGAAAGATGGTGTTTCTGTTGCGCGTGAAATCGAGCTGGAAGACAAGTTCGAAAACATGGGCGCTCAGATGGTAAAAGAAGTCGCATCCAAAGCGAACGACGCTGCGGGCGACGGCACCACCACTGCTACCGTACTGGCACAGTCTATCATCACCGAAGGCCTGAAAGCCGTCGCTGCGGGTATGAACCCGATGGATCTGAAGCGCGGTATCGACCAGGCTGTTATCGCTGCGGTTCAGGAACTGAAAAAACTGTCTGTTCCTTGCTCTGATTCTAAAGCGATTGCCCAGGTAGGTACTATCTCTGCTAACTCTGACGAAACCGTGGGCGAACTGATTGCTCAGGCGATGGAAAAAGTCGGCAAAGAAGGCGTGATCACCGTTGAAGAAGGCACCGGCCTGCAAGACGAGCTGGACGTGGTTGAAGGTATGCAGTTTGACCGTGGCTACCTGTCTCCTTACTTCATCAACAAGCCAGAAACTGGCGCAGTTGAGCTGGAAACTCCATTCATCCTGCTGGCTGACAAAAAAATCTCCAATATCCGCGAAATGCTGCCAGTGCTGGAAGCCGTTGCGAAAGCCGGTAAACCCCTGCTGATCATCGCTGAAGATGTTGAAGGCGAAGCTCTGGCAACGCTGGTGGTGAACACCATGCGCGGTATCGTGAAAGTGGCTGCTGTTAAAGCACCAGGTTTCGGCGACCGTCGTAAAGCCATGCTGCAGGACATCGCTGTTCTGACCGGTGGTACCGTTATCTCTGAAGAGATCGGTATGGAACTGGAGAAAGCAGGTCTGGAAGATATGGGCCAGGCGAAACGCGTTGTGATCAACAAAGACACCACTATCATCATCGATGGTACTGGTGAAGAAGTGGCGATCAAGGGCCGTGTGACTCAGATCCGTCAGCAGATCGAAGAAGCGACTTCTGATTACGATCGTGAAAAACTGCAGGAACGTGTAGCGAAACTGGCAGGCGGCGTTGCCGTTCTGAAAGTTGGCGCAGCGACTGAAGTTGAAATGAAAGAGAAGAAAGCACGCGTTGAAGATGCTCTGCACGCAACCCGTGCAGCAGTAGAAGAAGGCGTGGTTGCGGGTGGTGGTGTTGCACTGGTGCGCGTGGCTTCTAAACTGTCTGAACTGCGTGGCCAGAACGAAGACCAGAACGTGGGTATCAAAGTTGCGCTGCGCGCAATGGAATCCCCACTGCGTCAGATCGTGGCTAACGCCGGTGAAGAGCCATCTGTTGTTACCAACAACGTGAAAGCAGGCGAAGGTAACTACGGTTACAACGCGCAGACCGAAGAGTACGGCGACATGATCGACTTCGGTATCCTGGACCCAACTAAAGTGACCCGTTCTGCTCTGCAGTACGCGGCTTCTGTTGCCGGCCTGATGATCACCACCGAATGTATGGTGACTGATCTGCCTAAAGGCGATGCGCCTGATTTAGGTGCTGGCGGCATGGGTGGTATGGGCGGCATGGGCGGCATGATGTAATCCCCCCACCTCGCGTGAGTAAAAACCCTCTGTCTTTGACAGGGGGTTTTTCTTTTTGGGGGGAAGATAGTATAAGTAATGGCGCAAAGCTAACCTGGTGACAGGGTTATGGGGCAAGGATGAATACGAAATCATGCTGATTTCTGTTACGCACTGGCCTGATTCTGATGATAATAAATGGGGATTATAATGCGGATTAACTTGCTGGGACTCTCTGTGGCGGCCCTGCTGCTGGCAGGCTGTAGTTCTTCTAACACGCTGAGTTCTGCGGGCGAACGTGTCACCTTTACCGATCAACAACCGGCCAGCAGCTGCCAGTTGCTGGGCAACGTGACCGGCGCACAAAGTAACTGGTTCTCAGGTTCTGGTGGTGAAGGCAGTTCACTGCGCGGCGCAGCCAACGATCTGCGTAACCGTGCGGCAGAGATGGGCGGTAACGTGATTTACGGTGCCACCAGCCCAACCCAGAACATCTGGTCCAACTTTGCACCGCTCGACAGCAAAATGAGTGGCCAGGTGTATAAGTGCTCGTAATCGTTATCGCCTGACGGGCATTCGACGATGAATAAAAAAGGGTGGCTTTCAGCACACCCTTTTTTATTGCTGCAATGTCGCCGCGACTACTCCTGACGTAGCTGCAAATCCAGCGGCGTTTTACTCGGTTCTCCGCCAATCTCACGCGCCAGCTTCGGCACCAAATAACCTGAAACCTTAGCCAACAGCTCACGCACAATGGCGCGTGCGCGCTGGTCATCAACGTAGAAATGCGCGGCGCCCTGGACCTTATCCAGCACATGCAGGTAATAAGGAAGGATCCCGGCATCAAACAGCGCATTACTCAGTGCGGCCAGCGTGGTGGCATCATCGTTAATGCCGCGCAGCAGTACGCTCTGATTCAGCAGCGTGACCCCAGCACGTTTTAGCCTATGCATACCGTGGCGCAGGTCGTCATCGATCTCCTGCGCATGGTTGATATGGGTCACCATCAGCGTTTGCAGACGTGACTGTGCCAGCCGCTGGCACAGTGCTTCGGTGATACGTTTGGGGATCACCACCGGCAGGCGGCTGTGGATGCGCAGGCGCTTGATATGGGGAATCTGTTCCAGTTCTGCGATCAGCCAGTCCAGCTCGTGATCCTTTGCCATCAGCGGATCGCCGCCGGAGAAAATAATCTCATCCAGTTCTGGCTGTTGTCGGATATACTCCAGGGCTTGCTGCCAGTTGCGTTTATTGCCCTGATTATCAGAGTACGGAAAATGGCGGCGAAAACAGTAACGGCAATTGACGGCGCAGCCGCCTTTGACCAGCAATAGCGCACGATTACGATATTTATGTAACAGACCCGGCACCACACTGCTCTGCTCATCCAGCGGATCGGTACTGTAACCCGGTGCATCAACGAACTCCTGCTGCGAGGTAATAACCTGAAGCAGCAGAGGATCCTGCGGATCGCCTTTGCGCATACGTGCAGCAAAGGCCCGGGGGACGCGCAGGGCGAAAAGACGCCGTGCGTCATGGCCTGAAACCAGTTCAGGGTGATGTTGCAACGCTAAAAGTTGCAGTAATTCATTCGGATCAGTGATTACATCGGCAAGTTGATGCAACCAATCTTCTCGCACAGGGGTATTTAGGGTTACAATGTGTGCCATTTTTTTGGCTAAGTACCAGTAATAAATTGTAGAGGGCCTTTATGGCGACTTATTCTAGCAACGATTTCCGTCCCGGTCTTAAAATCATGTTCGAAGGCGAGCCTTTTGCCATCGAATCAAGCGAGTTTGTTAAGCCGGGTAAAGGCCAGGCATTCGCACGCGTAAAAATGCGTCGTCTGCTGACCGGAACGCGTGTTGAGAAAACTTTTAAATCTACCGACTCCGCTGAAGGCGCTGACGTAGTAGATACCAACCTGAACTACCTGTACAACGACGGTGAGTTCTATCACTTCATGCACCCGGAAACCTTCGAACAGCACCCTGTTGAAGAGAAAACCGTGGGCGATGCAGCAAAATGGCTGCTCGACAACGCTGAGTGTATTGTGACCCTGTGGAACGGCAAGCCGATCCAGGTGTTACCACCGAACTTCGTTGAGCTGGAAATCACTGATACTGACCCAGGCCTGAAGGGTGATACCGCAGGTACTGGCGGCAAGCCAGCGACACTGTCTACCGGTGCGGTAGTAAAAGTGCCACTGTTCGTGCAGATTGGTGAAGTGATCAAAGTTGATACCCGTTCTGGCGAATACGTTTCACGCGTAAAATAAGCCCGAACCAGTGAGGGCCTGCCGGTCAGGCCCTTATCCTTGACGATGTGAGTTTAAGTATATGTTGAAATTCATTGCTGTTGCATTGTTGATGACCTGCGCACTGAGCGCCTGCAATACCTTCCATGGCTTTGGTGAGGACGTGCAGCATCTCGGCGGCGCCATCACTGACGCAGCCAATAAGTAACCTCCTTTCTTAGATCATTCCCTTTTCGTGATGCCTTCCAGGCAGGCGGGTAAAATAGAGCTATGCTTATAACGCTGTGCTTTATCTCTCATTAAAAGGAAATAGCTATGAAGAAAAGTATTATTGCCCTTCTTTCTGTTCTGGTGCTCTCTTCCGTACTCTCTGCCTGTAATACCACGCGTGGTGTGGGTGAAGATGTTGAGGCGGGCGGTAAGGCAATTCAGAAAAGCACGAACTAATCTGTCTGAAAGGCCGGTGCGCTGCACCGGCACGAGTGCTGTTACTGCTGATTGACCCAAATCAGCTTATCCACGGCAAAGCCTGCACTGCGTGCTTTAGACACTAACTCTGCTTTTACCCCGGCTTCCAGCTGCGGCGTCCGCGACAAAATCCACAGATAATCCCGATTCGGCCCGCACACCAGCGCGTGCTGATAATTGTTATCCAGCGCGATCACGTTATACCCACCGTAAAATGGCCCGAAGAATGACACCTTGAGTGCAGCCTGGTCAGCAGGGCCGGTAAAATATGCTTTGCCAATACTCTCCTGCCAGCGCTGTTTGCGGGTATTAAAGCCACGGTTAACCACTTTCAGCCCGCCATCGTCGCGTTTGCTGTAGGTCGCCGTCACCTGGTCCAGGCCGCGTTCAAAACGGTGGTCCAGGCGTGCAATTTCATACCAGCGACCAAGATAGTGTTCGGCATTGAATCCAGAAATCGGGGTAACGCCTTGCGGCGGGGTGGTAGAGCAGGCAACCGAGAGCAACGCCCCGGCACCTGCGGTAAGCATTTTCCACAGTGACATCTAAGCCATTCCTTTTTGTATGAATGGCTTAAGTATAGATTTATACAGCGATCACGCCAATCAATGCCACCACGCTTAACAGCGAGGCAATGCCGTAGCACAGCCGCTTGCTGGCGGGAATATGCAGTTTCAGATCATGCAGACTGTGGTGCAGGCGGTGCAGGGCGCACCACAGCGGCAGCACAATCACCAGCAGCAGGATCAATCGGCCAGGCCATGACTGGGCAAACCCTATAACCCGCTCATAGCTGAAGGTCTCTGCCGGTGCCCAGCCGAGCGGCAGCAGCAACCCGACCAGCAGAACGATAACCGGGCTGACCAGCGCAGCCCACATTCCTCCGGCACCAAACAGTCCCCAGAAGATGGGTTCATTAGAACGTTGCGGTTGTGTGTTCATTATCACTCCTTAAGCCAGCAGCGACACGGCCAGTACCACGCCGCTTAACATAATCATCACGATCCACAGCCCTTTAATGATCGGTTCCGGCGGCAGCTTCTCGCCTTTAACGATAATAATTTGTGCTTTCGGGGCGAGGTCAAACCAGGTTTTGCTGTGATGCAAGGCGGCGACCAGCGTCACCAGATTCAGCAGCAGAACGACAGGATGTTGCAGGAAGGAAACAAAACCTTCCCAGCTTTCCGGCCCCATTTTCAGGGCAAACAGACCGATAATCAGCTCAATACTGAACCACAGTGCCGGAATGGCGGTACCTTCGCGCAGCATATACAGACGGTAGAACTGCAGCGACTGCCACCAGCTTCCTGACATCGGACGAATATAAGCATTACGTTTCGTGGTCATTTACAGCCTCCTTAATGGGGTTTCAGGGTGGCGATCAGGAAGTCTTTACTGCTCTCCACTTTGCCTTGCTGGATAGCTGCCGCCGGGTCGACATGTTTCGGGCACACTTCGGAGCAGAAGCCGACAAACGTACAGCTCCAGACGCCATTAATGCCGTTAAGCTGCGGCATCCGCTGCGCTTTACCCCGGTCACGACTGTCGAGGTTATAGCGGTGGGCAAGGGTGATCGCCGCAGGGCCAATAAACTCAGGATTGAGGCCAAACTGTGGGCAGGCGGCATAGCACAAACCACAGTTGATGCAGCCGGAGAACTGATGGTATTTCGCCATCTGTGCCGGCGTTTGCAGGCCCGGGCCTTCGCTGGCTTCACGCGGGTTGCCGATCACCCAGGGTTTAATGGCTTCCAGGCTTTCCATAAAGTGGGTCATATCGACCACCAGATCGCGCTCGATCGGGAAGTTGGCCAGCGGCTCGACTCTCACGCCTGCCGGGTAATCGCGCAGGAAGGTTTTGCACGCCAGTTTGGGGACGCCATTCACCATCATCCCGCACGAACCGCAGATCGCCATGCGGCATGACCAGCGATACGACAGGTCAAAAGCAAGGTTGTCTTTGATGTAGCCGAGGGCATCAAGCAGCGAGGTGGTTTCATCCCAGGGGACGTCAAAAATCTCGTTGCGCGGGACGCGGTCGGTTTCCGGGTTGTAGCGCATGATGTTGATTTGACGGTTTTTGCTCTCACTCATGGCCAGGCTCCTTGTGGGTGCTGCCCTCAGAGGCCGCGCCATACACGCGCGCAGCAGGCGGCAGATGGGTAATGGTCACCGGATCGTAAGCGACCGAAGGCGCTCCCTGCGGGTTGAAGAAGGTCAGGGTATGCGCCAGGTAATGCTCGTCATCACGCGTGGTGCAGCCTTCATCCAGCCGTTGATGCGCACCGCGAGACTCTTTGCGCTGAATGGCCGAATGCGCCATACACTCCGCGACGTCCAGCCCGTGGGCCAGTTCAACGGCGTACAGCAGCTCGGTGTTGAACACGCTGGAGGTATCGGTTACACGCAGTTTAGAGAAACGCTGCTTCAGCTCCGCCAGCTTATCGATGGTTTTTTGCATCAGCTCCGTGGTGCGGTAAATCCCGCAGCCTTCTTCCATGGCCATGCCCATTTCATCACGCATCGTGGCCGCATTTTCGCTGCCCTGTTGATTCACTAACCCGTGGAGACGTTTTTCAATGTCGTTGCGCTGCGCACTCAGCGCGGCATCCCGCACCGGATGCGGCTGGGAAGCACGCTGTGCGGCTTGCTCTCCCGCCAGACGCCCGAACACCACCAGCTCTGCCAGCGAGTTAGAACCGAGGCGGTTCGCACCGTGCAGCCCAACGGAGGAGCATTCACCGACGGCAAACAGCCCCTGAATACGGGTTTCACATTCACCGTTGGTTTCAATTCCCCCCATCGTGTAGTGGGCGGTGGGGCGCACGGGGATTGGGGCGGTAATCGGGTCTACGCCGACATAGGCTTTACTCAGTTCGCAGATAAACGGCAGGCGTTCACGCAGCTTTTTCTCACCGAGGTGGCGCAGGTCGAGATAAACAACATCCCCGCGCGGTGTTGCGATGGTGCGCCCGGCACGCCATTCGTGCCAGAAGGCCTGGGAAACCTTGTCGCGCGGGCCGAGTTCCATATATTTGTTTTTTGGTTCTCCGAGCGGGGTTTCCGGCCCCATGCCGTAATCCTGCAGATAACGGTAACCGTCTTTATTGACCAGAATACCGCCCTCACCACGGCAGCCTTCCGTCATCAGGATGCCGGAACCCGGCAGGCCGGTGGGATGGTATTGAACAAACTCCATATCGCGCAGCGGCACGCCGTGGCGGAACGCCATGCCCATACCGTCGCCGGTGACGATGCCGCCATTGGTGTTGTAGCGATAGACGCGGCCCGCACCGCCGGTCGCGAGGATCACCGACTGTGCGCGCACTTCCAGCAGCGTGCCTTCCATCATGTTGATCGCCACCAGTCCGTGCGCCACGCCGTCATCCACCAGCAGGTCGAGGACGAAATGCTCATCAAGGCGTTGGATTTGCGGGTATTTCAGCGAGGTTTGAAACAGGGTATGCAGCATATGGAAGCCGGTTTTATCGGCGGCGAACCAGGTGCGTTCAATCTTCATCCCGCCAAAGCGACGGACGTTGATGGAGCCATCTTCTTTGCGGCTCCAGGGACAGCCCCACAGCTCCATTTGCGCCATTTCCTGCGGGCAGTGCTCAACAAAGTAGTCCACCACGGGTTGCTCGCACAGCCAGTCGCCCCCGGCAACGGTATCGTGAAAATGAGAATCGAAGCTATCCTGCTCCTGGGTGACGGCAGCGGCACCGCCTTCGGCGGCCACCGTGTGGCTGCGCATCGGATAGACTTTGGAGATCAGAGCAATCTTCAATCGCGGGTTGGCTTCTGCGGCGGCAATCGCAGCACGCAGCCCGGCTCCACCAGCACCAACAATGACCAAATCGGCATTCAGGGTTTGCACAATTTCCTCCCTTATCCCCTGCATACGTCGCGCAGCATCTGTGTTGCCTGTCTTTCTGCCACGCGAACCATGATGGGTATTTTGTGTTTGAGATTTTTCCAGAGGCAAAGCGGGTGGCTCTACCCGACAGTCGCGGCTCAGTATAAGGGGGTTAAAATGGCGTCAATTTGATGTGTTCGGGCATTTAGGTGGGTAAACGATAAAAACCATTCGCTTTTTGTGGAGAAGCGTATTGCTGGTTTTTTCGACGTAGAATTGTGTGTTGCGGCGCGTACAGGTAGACTTCCTGGCCCTACTGATTTTGGAGTAAAAAAGATGAGCGATTCGGCTAGCTGGCAGCCAAGTGCATCCATCGCCAATTTATTAAAGCGTGCGGCGATCATGGCTGAAATCCGGCGTTTCTTTGCCGATCGTGGCGTACTGGAAGTGGAAACCCCGGCCATGAGCCAGGCGACGGTGACCGATGTGCATCTGTTCCCGTTCCAGACCCGGTTTGTTGGCCCAGGCGCCGCCGCCGGTATCGATCTTTATCTGATGACCAGCCCTGAATACCATATGAAACGTTTGCTGGCCGCAGGCAGCGGGCCGATCTTCCAGCTGTGTCGCAGTTTCCGTAATGAAGAGATGGGGCGCCACCATAATCCCGAATTCACTATGCTGGAATGGTATCGCCCGCACTACGATATGTACCGCCTGATGAACGAGGTGGACGATCTGCTGCAACAGGTGCTGGAGTGTGCTCCGGCTGAAACCCTGTCCTACCAGCAGGCGTTTATTCGTCATCTGGAGATTGACCCGCTGTCTGCGGATAAAGCGCAGCTGCGTGAAGCGGCCGAAAAACTGGGTGCAGGCGATCTCGCCCATCGTGAAGAAGATCGCGATACGCTGCTGCAACTGCTGTTTATGCTGGGTGTGGAACCGGAAATCGGTAAAGAGAAACCTGCGTTCGTCTATCACTTCCCGGCCAGTCAGGCGGCGCTGGCTGAGATCAGTACGGAAGATCACCGCGTGGCAGAACGCTTCGAGGTCTACTTTAAAGGCATTGAGCTGGCGAATGGTTTCCGTGAACTGACCGACAGTCGTGAACAGCGTCTGCGTTTTGAGCAGGATAACCGTAAGCGTGCGGCCGCAGGCCTGCCGGTACAACCGATTGACACTAACCTGCTGGACGCGCTGGCGCACGGTATGCCGGAGTGTTCCGGTGTGGCATTAGGCGTTGATCGTATTGTGATGCTGGCACTGAAAGCCGAACAGCTCAGTGATGTGATCGCGTTTACCGTCGACCGTTGTTAATCCGGCCATCAATCAAATCGTAGGGGGCGATCATTTTTTTCGATCGCCCCGTGATCCCAGTCGTTACAATCCGCCTGACTTATAGTTTCTTGCTGCCGGTGCACCGTTGCTGGCCGGGGTTTTACGCCCGATGGTATCCACCCGTACCTGGAACGGAGGGAACGGCATTTCCAGCCCGTGTTCCTGGTAACCGCGCAGGATCAACTGATGCAGCTCATGGCGCAGCGGCATACGGTGCCCCATCTCTGCCGCATGAATACGCAATTCAAATAGCTGAATACCCTGCTGTAAATCCACCAGGAAGGCTTCCGGCTGCGGCGTTTCCAGCACATAACTACAGCGATGCGCGGCCTGTAGCAGGACATTCGTTACCTCTTCACTGTTGGCCTCTGCCGAGGCCGGGATCGTCAGCACCACGCGGGTGACGGAATCCGACAGTGACCAGTTAACAAACTGTTCGGTGATAAAGGCCTTATTCGGCACGATAATTTCTTTGCGGTCCCAGTCGGTAATGGTGGTGGCGCGGGTATTGATACGCGTAATGCTGCCGGTGAGATCGCGAATGGTCACGGTATCGCCGATGCGGATCGGTTTCTCAAACAGAATGATCAGGCCGGACATAAAGTTGGCAAAGATCTCCTGCATACCAAAGCCCAGGCCCAGGGTCAGACCCGCGACCAGCCACTGTAGCTTCGACCAGTCGATACCAATCAACGAGAACCCGACCAGGCCGCCAATCAGAATCAACAGATACTTGGTCAGCGTGGTGATAGCGTAACCGGTGCCTGGTGTCAGGCTGAGGTGTTGCAGCAGGGCCAGCTCCAGCAGGGCAGGCATATTGCGTACCAGCTGGGTGGTAATAACCAACACCAGGATAGCAATCATTACCGACCCGAGAGTGATCGGCTGCAGGCTTTCGACGCCCTGAACGGTGGTGCTGACATCCCACAAGCGGATATTTTCCAGGAAACCAAAGGCCGAGTGGATCTCCGACCAAAGCACAATCACGGAGACCAGCGCAATCAGCGTCAGAATCGAGCGTACCAGGCGTAATGACTGTGCGCTGATGGCATCAAGGTCGATAACCGGCTCTTCCACATCCACGCTATCAACGGCGGTCTGTTGTGCCGCGACTTCTTCCTCGCCGCGGGCACGTTGGGCCAGGATTTCAGCACGGCGCTGACGGGCGCGATCAAAGGCGATGCGTCGCCGCTGGATCAGCATCCAGCGGCGAATAATGTGGTAAATCACCAGCAGCAGGAACCAGATACCCACCGAGGTTTCCAGACGCGCCAGCAAGGCCTGCGCGGTGGCCAGATAGCCGATGCAGGAGGCCAGTGCCGCCACCATCGGAATGGCAATCATCGCGTTCCACAGCACGTTGTTCATGAAGTTCTCGCCGTTGCCCTCTTTGTCGAGGTGCAGCGGGATACCGGCACGCTTCAGGCTGACGGTCACCAGGCTTAATGCACCACAAATCAGGATAAAGCACAGGCGGCCGAGGGTGGCTGAGAATTCACGATCTTCGAGATTATCGAAGGCGATCAGCATCATCATCAGTGGCACGACCAGGCCGATGCACAGCGTGTAGAAACGCATGGCGCGTGCTACGCGGGTTTGCGGCCAGCGGAAATGGACGATAAACAGACCCTGCGAACGGGCAAAGGTATTACTCACCATAAAGGCCCACAGCAGCGGTACGCTGGCGGTGACGCCGTCGCCGATGGCGATGGCAATAGGATACGGCCAGGCATGCTGTAAACCGTAACCCAGCGCCGCCCATAACACCGGCAGCGGCAACGCCACCAGAATCGACCAGAACACCGTGCGCAGTGTCAGGCTGAAGTGATCCTGGGTGACTTTGCCGACCTTGCTGGAGGCACGTTCAAGGAATTTACGGAAATGACGGCGGGAGCTGATGCTAAAGCTGACCAGCAGCATCGCGCCCAGCAGAGGCAGCACGGTTTCGCGGCTGGTGACCATCATTACCATTGCGCCACCCAGCTGGCCCAGGGTATCCAGCGACAGCAGACGATGCAGATCGCGCGCCAGATTGATCGGGTAGCTGAAGTCCACTGCGCTGACATCGGCCGTCCAGAACAGATAGCGGTGCGTGGCCTCTTTGACTTCATTCAGCGCATCCACCAGCTGGCTGTTACCGACTTTCAGCTTGGTGACACCAAGGATCAGGTTATCGCAGCCGGAGAGCAGAGAGGTGAGCAGTTCACGCTGGGTTTTGAGCTGAGCATCCAGAATGCGTCGCTGTTCTGCGGTCAGATTACTGTTGTCATCCTGGCGCAGCTGCAGCAGGGCGTTCTGGCGTTCCAGCAGGTCTTCGTAATAGAGACGCTGGACGCGCAGCTGGGCCATTTCGTTGTCCAGCTGCTGGGGTTTTGGCATGTCTGGCAGACGTGCCACCTGCGCACGCAGCGCTTCGCCCAGCACATTGGATACGCCCAGCCACTGTGACTGTTCGCGAATGGTGCTCAGTGCCTGACGGACCTGAATGGTCTGATTGGCGGCGGTGCGCTGCTGCGACGCCACCAGGTCCATACGCTGCGCCTGCTGATTCAGTGCGCTGGACAGTTCGCGGTTAATGCGGAACTGTTCGGTGATGCCTTTCGGCATATCACCGCTGTCTTCTGCCAGCTGTTCGGTGCGGGCCAGCGCCATTTCGGCTTCGCGCTGGCGCAGGCTGTTCAGTTGGTTACGTAAATCTTGCAGGTAGGCATCCAGGCTGGCGGCTTTGCGCTGGTGGACTTCGGCGCGCATACGCGCCAGCTCCTGGCGATTGTTAGCCGATAACTGTGCCAGTTCAAGTTCATCCACCCGGGCTTTTTGCGCGGCAGATTCAGCCTGACGCTGTGCCAGCTGTGCCTGACCCAGACGCGTGGTCGGGGAGGGTTGCCCCTGTAAACGGCGTTCGATCTCGTTCAGCGCCCGGCGGGCTTCTGTTTGTTGCTGCGGTAGCTGAGAGAGGGAATCACTGATTTCGCGTGCGCGATCCTGCTCCTGCTGAACCTGGCGGCTCTCTTCCAGCAGCTGGCTGCTGACCTGTAAGATCTCCTGATCAAGGTCAGCGGCACTCATGTTGCTGCGCAGGGGCTTGCTGCTGTCCGTCAGCGTGACGATCTGCTGACGTAATGCGCGGGAAAGCTTAGGAAAATCGTCAATGACCTGCTGGTAATCCTGCGTGAGGTTGAGCGAGTTTTGATACTCGTCCAGCCAGGTCAGCGTGGATTGCAGGGCATCGACGATAGCCGTCTGATTCGCCGACGTCTTGTCTGACTTCGCCTCTTCCAGCTGCTGTTTGATCAGCGATGCATCCGGTGCGCTGGCGGCATAAACCGGCTGGAGTAAGCTCCAGCCTAATAACACAGTAAGAATCAGACGTGACATGGCAATTCGCTATGGATGATGGAGGACGTCTTCCGCACTTTCTTTCTGCAGTGCGATGGCCAGCGTGGCGCCAAGACGGGTTTTACTTTCTGCCGCCAGGCTTTCAGCCAGTTTCACTTTGCCCGCTGCGAACAGGTTGATGACGGTAGATCCCAGTTTGAAACGGCCCATTTCCTGGCCTTTCAGCAGCACGACAGAACCTTCGGCATCAGCACCAGGCCAGCTCCAGCGTTTGATCACACCTTCACGCGGTGGCGTAACGGTACCGGACCATACGGTTTCAATACTGCCGACGATGGTTGCACCGACCAGAATCTGCGCCATTGGGCCAAATTCAGTATCAAACAGGCAGATGACGCGCTCATTACGTGCAAACAGGTTGGGAATGTTCTGCGCGGTCAGCGGGTTCACGGAGTAGAGATCGCCCGGAACATAGATCATTTCACGCAGGATACCATTACACGGCATATGGACACGGTGGTAGTCACGCGGTGCGAGATACGTGGTGACAAACTCGCCGTCACGGAACATATCGGTCATCGCGGCGTTGCCTGCCAGCAGCGCTTCCAGCGAATAGGTGTGGCCTTTGGCCTGGAAAATCTGTTCACCTTCGATACGGCCAAGCTGGCTGATAGCACCATCAGCAGGCAGGATCAGCAGGTTCGGGTCCGTTTCAATCGGACGCGCATCATCACGCAACGGGCGGACGAAGAAGTCGTTAAAGGTGCGATAGCTGGCGGTATCAGGCTTCTGCGCCTCTTTCATATCCACCTTGTAGTACCAGACAAAAGCATCAATCACTGCTTTGGTCAGCCGTCCACCACGCTTGCTGGCACCCCAGCCGGCCAGTTCAGTCAGGGCCTTTTTAGGCAGTAAGTTATTCAGGCCGAGTTTAATACGATCTAACACGTTAGCCTCCTGGCTCAAATCAGACGGGTATAGCGCTTTAAAATAAAGGGGGCGGATTGTAGCAGCGCCCGGAGGTTTAGGCTATTGCCTGACGCTCGGGGCTGCTGCATGACGTTCACGCCACGTGGGCAGGTATAATCAGTTTTTATCCGTGGTAAAGCGGCGGGTTTTACCCTGCACTTCCGACATGGTTTCCAGAATCAGGTGATAGTTAACGAAACGTGATTCGTTGATCTCACCTTTGTCCACTGCTTCGCGAATGGCGCAGCCGGGATCGTTGTCATGTTTACAGTCA
Source organism: Erwinia sp. AnSW2-5 (assembly GCF_045107195.1). Taxonomy (NCBI): domain Bacteria; kingdom Pseudomonadati; phylum Pseudomonadota; class Gammaproteobacteria; order Enterobacterales; family Erwiniaceae; genus Erwinia; species Erwinia sp. AnSW2-5. The sequence continues at coordinate 125,627 of NZ_JBJGXA010000010.1, read as the reverse complement.
CGGAATTTGCATCCACCCAGATAGTCACGGAATTCGACAAATCCTTGCGTGATTTGTTCCGGTTCGAGGTGCCACAGGCCAAATTCACGTACGCCTGGGGAGTCAATCACATCGCCGCCTTGCGGGAAGTGATACAGACGGGAGGCGGTGGTGGTGTGCTGGCCAAGGCCTGAGTTATCCGAGACGTCATTGGTGAGGATCTCAGCCTGACTCAGTTCCAGCCCCAGCAGGGCGTTCAACAGGCTGGATTTCCCCACGCCAGACTGCCCGGCGAAGATGCTGATACGGTCGGTCAGTGCCTGCTCCAGTTCAACCAGCCCCTCTTTACGGTGGCTGGAGACCATCAGCACGTTGTAGCCAATGTGACGATAGATATCCATTTGCTCATCGACAAAGGCGCGGCCTTCGTCATCGAGCAAATCGGTTTTATTCAGCACCAGCAACGGCTCAACGCCCAGCGTTTCACACGCCACCAGATAGCGGTCAATGATGTTCAGCGACAGCTCCGGCAAAATCGCCGAGACCACGACAATCTGATTGATGTTGGCAGCAATCGGCTTTACGCCGTCATAGAAATCAGGACGGGTCAGTACTGAGGTGCGTTCGTGAACGGCTTCAACAATGCCTTTAACGGTGGCACCGCCTTCAACGCCTGGACGCCAGCGCACGCGGTCACCGGTCACCAGCGAACGAATGGTGCGGCGGATGTTACAACGGTGAACGGAACCATCCGCATCTTCCACATCAGCATGCATACCAAAACGGCTGATCACCACGCCATCGCGGACTTCACCGAACAGATTGTCATCTGGCTCAGGTTTATCGCCACGCTGCTTCAGGCGACGATCGTGGTTGGCACTCACGCGACGTTGCTGACCCTTGGATAGTTTGTTTTTAGTCACTGTTCCTCACATCGGTTTTGCATATTTCGCCCTGAGAGGGCAAAACGTCTATCATACACGCTACTTAACCATGCAGCCCTATACTCTGAATTATTCGAGTATACATTGTGAGACGTACTATGACTGCCAACGCCGACAACCTGATTTGGATTGACCTTGAAATGACCGGGCTGGACCCGGAGCAGGACCGTATCATTGAGATCGCCACGCTGGTGACCGATGCCGATCTGAATATCCTGGCGGAAGGACCGGTGCTTGCCATCCATCAGTCCGATGCCCAGCTGGCATTAATGGATGAGTGGAACGTGCGTACGCACACTAACAGCGGCCTGGTTGAGCGTGTTAAAGCCAGCCAGTACGATGAAGACGCTGCCGTGCAGGCCACGATTGCGTTCCTGAAAGAGTGGGTGCCACACAACAGCTCGCCGATCTGTGGCAACAGCATTGGTCAGGATCGCCGCTTCCTGTTCAAATATATGCCGGAACTGGAAGCTTACTTCCATTACCGTTACCTGGATGTCAGCACGCTGAAAGAACTGGCGCGTCGCTGGAAGCCGGGGATTCTGCCAGGTTTCAAAAAGCAGGGCACCCACCAGGCAATGGACGATATCCGCGAGTCCGTGGCGGAACTGGCCTATTACCGCGAACATTTTATTCAACTGTGATTTTTTAACATCCGGATGAAAAAGGGGGAAACCCCGGTAAATGATGCAAAAATGCCGATTAAATCAGCGTAATGACGGTTTAATCGGCAGTTGGAAGAAAAAAAGCAAAAAATGTTTGTGGCAGGGTTGCGAGGAGAAAGAATTCTCGTATAATGCGCACCCCGTACCGGTGAAGAATTTTCATCGTTACCCAGAGCGGGAATAGCTCAGTTGGTAGCGAGTCTCGTTTCCCGCTCCAAAATTTAGGTTGTAGAGAGGGCATCCTGTCTGCAAGCCAGTAAGAAAAGAGCCGAGAGGCTCTTTTTTTATGCCTGTATTTATGCGCTTTTGTAAACGGATTGATCATCCTGCGATCTACGTTAAATTTTTTTCGCACAAGCCTTGCCAGCGCCTGTAAACAGGTCCATAATAGCGACCTCTCCTCCGGAAGGAAGAGTTAAAAGCTAAAACAATCAAGTAGTTATAAGGTTTTTAGCACAGAAATTCAGCAGTACTCCTAAGCGGGAATAGCTCAGTTGGTAGAGTCTCGTTTCCCGCTCCAAATAAAAATCTTTCTCAATAGCCTTCCAAATTATCCACAGCGTTAAGCGCCGTGCGGTAACCCATTTTCGCATGGGTCAAAAATGTTTTAAACAGACTTATCCACAGCTTATGTTGTTGATCTTCGAACGCGAAAAAACCGCGCTGGATCAAGCGCTCTGTGTAACTTACTGTTTTGTCTACTATTGTGAATCTTTCAAATTGTTATCTGGATCACTTGTGGATTCTGTGACGGTTGAATGACAACGACTTTTTATTTTTATTCACAGCATGTGGAAAAGATTTCGCGTGGGTAATATTCAGTATGTTGTGCAATTAAGCATCACGTGGTAATCCCTTCTCAATGACGCGCACCAGGCGTTTGTGCTGGTTGCTCTGAACATCGACCCTGTTTTCTTCACGTCGTGCTAACTGGCAGCCAATAGCCCAGTCGATATGCTCATCCAGCATGCTGTTTTCGCCACGCCGTGTTTCCAGCGCCGCCAGATGCTTTTCATCCCAGGGAGCATTGCCCAACGCCACCGCAATATTACGTAACCAGCGCAGATGACCAATGCGTCGGATCGCGGATCCTTCCGTGATACGCAGAAATTTCGCTTCATCCCAGGCAAAAAGTTCGATTAACGGTGGGGCGTGTAACACCGCACGCGGGCTGAAATCATCTTCATCGGTGAGCTGGCCGTAACGGTTCCACGGGCAGATCAGCTGGCAGTCATCGCATCCATAAATACGATTACCGATTAATGGACGAAACTCTTCCGGGATCGCGCCTTCTAACTCAATCGTGAGGTAGGAGATACAGCGACGGGCATCAACGGTATAGGGTTCGACAATCGCGCCCGTTGGGCAGGTGGTGAGACAGGCAACGCAGCGCCCGCAGTTTTCTTCTACCGGTTGATCGACCGGCAGCGGCAGGTCGATCAGTAATTCGCCAAGGAAAAACCACGAACCCGCTTCACGGTTGAGGATCAGCGAGTGTTTGCCCGTCCAGCCCAGGCCCGCTTTGGCGGCCAGTGGGCGCTCCAGCAAGGGCGCTGAGTCGACAAAGGGCCGGAACTGGGCCTCGTTACAGTGTTCGCGGATCATATCGCCAAGCTTTTTCAGTCGATTACGTAATACTTTGTGGTAATCGCGGCCAAGGGCATAACGACTGACATAGCCAAGGCGCGGATTTTTCAGCGTACTGGCAAAGGCGGCTTTTGCGGGCAGATAATTCATCCGCACGCTGATCACCCGTAACGTGCCGGGCAGCAGTTCATGGGGACGGGCGCGCATCATGCCATGACGCGCCATCCAGTCCATTTCTCCGTGATATTGTTTATCCAGCCAGGCCTGAAGACGCGGCTCTTCCAGTGTTAAGTCGGTATCACAGATACCCACCTGCTGAAAGCCGAGGTCAAGCCCCCACTGTTTAATATCCAGGGCGAGTTGATGGAAATCGAGAGGATGCGACATGAATAACCTGAACCAGCAAAAAGACCCTGTCAGTTTACCCTATTCTGTCTGGCCTGTGGAGGCGATAGCCGGGCTGGAGCGCGAGGGGGCAGACAGTCTGGGCATTACCCTGTTTGAATTGATGCAGCGGGCGGGGGAAGCCGCCTTCAGTTTGCTGCGTCAGCAGTGGCCGCAGGCGCAACACTGGGTGATCCTGTGCGGACACGGTAACAACGGTGGTGACGGTTTTGTGGTGGCGCGTCTGGCGCAGGCGGCAGGTATGGCGGTAACGCTGATTATGGTTGAGAGTGACAGCCCACTGCCGGAGGAAGCGGGTCAGGCACGTGAAAACTGGCTGGCGGCCGGTGGTGTGATCCACGATGTCTCGTTTGCATGGCCTGAACAGGCAGATGTCATTGTCGATGCGCTGCTGGGTACTGGTCTCAATCGCGCCCCTGCGGCCCCTTATGACCGCCTTATCGAGCAGGCAAACCGTCATACTGCGCCGGTTTTTTCTCTGGATGTTCCTTCCGGGTTAGTGGCTGCTAACGGTACAACACCGGGTGTAGCGATAGATGCTGAACACACGCTGACGTTTGTGGCGTTAAAGCCTGGTTTACTGACGGGTAAAGCACGTGACCATGTCGGACAATTGCATTACCACAGTTTGCATCTCGACTCGTGGTTGCAGAGCCGGACTGCACCCATCACGCGTTATGACGCTCATCATCTGGCAGCCTGGCTGCCGCCCCGTCGTTCCACCTCGCATAAAGGGGATCATGGTCGCCTGCTGGTTATCGGTGGCGATCATGGTACTGCCGGGGCCATCCGCATGACGGCTGAGGCCGCTTTACGTGCAGGTTCAGGTCTGGTGCGAGTGCTTACTCACATTGAGAATGTTGGCCCGCTGTTGACCGCACGGCCCGAGCTGATGGTGCAGGAGATGACGGCACAGACGCTGGATGCCGGTCTGGAATGGGCTGATGTGATTGTCGTTGGTCCCGGTCTTGGTCTGGGTGAATGGGGTAAAAAAGCCTTGAAAAAGGTAGAAAACTCCCAGAAAACGATGCTTTGGGACGCGGATGCGCTTAACCTGCTGGCAATCAGTCCCGATAAACGTCAAAATCGAATTATTACGCCGCACCCCGGCGAAGCCGCGAGGCTCTTGAATAGCAAAGTTAGCGATATTGAGAGTGACCGCTTACTGGCTGTACGGCGCCTGCAAAAGCGTTATGGCGGCGTTGTGGTATTGAAAGGTGCCGGGACGCTCATTGCCAGCGAGCAGGGCGAACTGGCAATTGCCGATGTTGGCAACGCCGGTATGGCCAGCGGGGGAATGGGAGATGTGTTATCTGGTATCATCGGCAGCCTGGCAGGGCAAAAGCTCTCACTGTACGATGCCGCCTGCGCAGGATGCGTAGTGCACGGAGCGGCGGCTGACGCAGTGGCGCAACGTCGCGGTACACGCGGAATGTTAGCCACCGATTTGTTCTCCGAGCTGTATCTGTTTGTCAATCCTGAGATCTCGAATACTAAAGAATGATGACCTGTGACATTGCGTTGCCCGATGAGGCAGCAACCCTCGCATTGGGTGCCCGCCTGGCCCGCGCCTGTGATGGCGCGGCGACCCTCTATCTCTATGGCGATCTGGGAGCGGGTAAAACCACGTTCAGTCGCGGATTTTTGCAGGCACTCGGCCATCAAGGCAATGTGAAAAGCCCTACCTACACGCTGGTTGAGCCTTATGTGCTACCGGATCGCCGGGTCTATCACTTTGACCTGTACCGCTTGTCTGACCCGGAAGAACTGGAGTTTATGGGAATTCGTGATTACTTTGGCCCGGACAGCTTGTGTCTGGTCGAATGGCCGCAGCAGGGGGCGGGTGTACTCCCTGAGCCGGATCTGGAACTGCACCTCAGTTATCAGGGGCATGCGCGCGAAGCCTTATTGCGTGCCCGCTCGCCTGCGGGTGAAGTGATGCTGGCGCGGATGACCGCTGAGCAGGGTGGAGCATGATGCTGCGATTGAAAGCCTGGTGTCTGCTGGCGCTGTTCTGCTGCTCGTTTAGTTCGCTGGCGGCAAATTTATCAGATATTCAAGTTTCGAACGGCAGTAATCAGGCGGAAGTCACCCTGAGTTTTGCCGGGCAGCCCGTCTATGCCTTTTTCCCGCTGCATAACCCGGACCGTGTGGTGCTGGATATTCGCCAGAGCGGGATTGTTCGGGGATTGCCGCTGAATTTCAGTGGTGAAAATATTGTCAAACGCATTCGCTCCAGTACCGCGAAAGACAGCCAGAGTATCCGGCTGGTATTTGAGCTGACCCAGCGCGGGAAAACCCGTGCGGTCACCCAGCGTAACGGCAGTAACTACAATGTGGTGTTTACCATTACCGGTACGCAGCCTGCCGCACAAACTGCCAGTCGTCATGCACCGGTCAGCAGTGTGTCCAGTTCGCGACCGGCCAGCCAGCCTGGAAAAAGCCCGTTTGATGCCAATCCGGTGACGTCGGTCAGCAGCGGTAATCAGGTGGCGCGACCGCGCAGCGCGGTCAGCAGCAACGATACGGTGATTGTGGCGATTGATGCCGGTCACGGTGGTCAGGACCCCGGCGCCATTGGCGGTGGTGGATTGAAAGAGAAAAACGTCACCATTGCGATTGCGCGTAAGCTGAAAGAGCTGCTCAATGCCGACCCGATGTTTAAAGGGGTGATGACCCGCGACGGTGATTACTTTATCTCCGTGATGGGGCGTTCGGATGTGGCGCGTAAACAGAACGCGAATCTGCTGGTTTCTATTCATGCTGACGCCGCACCAAACCGTGGTGCCTCCGGGGCATCGGTCTGGGTGCTGTCGAACCGTCGTGCCAATAGTGAAATGGCGGGTTGGCTGGAGCAGCATGAGAAGCAATCCGAACTGTTGGGTGGCGCAGGTGACCTGCTGGCCAACAGTCAGGCCGATCCCTACCTGAGCCAGGCTGTACTGGACTTACAGTTCGGCCACTCGCAGCGTGTTGGCTACGATGTGGCAGTGAAAGTGATCGCACAGTTGCAACGCGTCGGTGCGCTGCACAAGCGTCGGCCGGAACATGCCAGCCTGGGCGTATTGCGCTCGCCGGATATTCCTTCTTTGCTGGTAGAAACCGGCTTTATCAGTAACCCTTCGGAGGAGCGACTGCTGGGCAGTAGCGCTTACCAGCAGAAGATTGCCGAGTCGATTTATAAAGGCCTGCGCAACTACTTCCTGGCGCACCCGCTACAGTCGATCCCAAAGGAGGAAAACCGTCCGTTGCAAGCCGCAACGGCGGTTGAAGTCGAGGCTAACCCGGAACCAACAGCGACCGAATACACTGGCGCAACGCAGCGCCATGTGGTGAAACGCGGCGAAACGTTATCCGGTATTGCCGCCAGCTACGGCGTCAGCATGTCGACACTGCGCGCCATGAACACCCTGAAAAAAGATGTAGTGTGGGTGGGACAGCGGCTGAAAGTGCCCGCAGGCAGCAAAACTACCGCCGTCGCCAGTGTGGCAAAAAGTAAAAAGCCGGCCCGGCATAAAGTGGTGCGTGGCGACTCGCTGACGGCGATTGCTGCGCAATATGGCGTCAGCCCGCAGGCTATCCAACAGGCCAATAAAATGAAGTCTCAGAATGTCATGCTGGGCCAGACGTTAAAAATCCCAGCTTCATAAGGATAAATCATGCCCATTCAGGTATTACCGCCACAACTTGCTAATCAGATTGCCGCGGGTGAAGTCGTTGAACGCCCGGCATCGGTGGTGAAAGAGCTGGTGGAAAATAGTCTGGATGCGGGTGCCACGCGCATTGATATCGACATCGAAAAGGGCGGCGCCAAGCTGATCCGCATTCGTGATAACGGTTGTGGCATTAATAAAGATGAGCTGGCGATGGCACTGGCGCGTCACGCGACCAGTAAGATCACGACACTTGACGATCTTGAGGCGATTATCAGCCTCGGATTTCGCGGTGAAGCGCTGGCCAGTATCAGCTCGGTGTCGCGTCTGATCCTGACGTCACGGACGGAAGCACAAAGCGAAGCCTGGCAGGCGTATGCGGAAGGGCGCGATCAGGCGGTGACCGTCAAACCGGCGGCGCATCCGGTGGGCACCACGCTGGAAGTCCTGGATTTGTTCTACAACACCCCGGCGCGCCGCAAATTCATGCGGACCGAAAAAACCGAATTTACCCATATTGATGAAGTGATCCGGCGCATCGCGCTGGCGCGCTTTGATGTGGCGATCTCCCTGACTCATAACGGCAAGCTGGTACGTCAGTATCGTGGCGTCAGCGATAATTCGCAGCGTGAGCGCCGTGTGGCTGCTATCTGCGGCACTGCTTTTATGACTCATGCGCTTGCCATTGAATGGCAGCATGGCGATCTGAGTTTACGCGGCTGGGTGGCTGACCCGGTGGGATCAAAAGCGCTGACGGAATTACAGTACTGCTATGTAAATGGCCGCATGATGCGCGACCGCTTAATCAATCACGCTATCCGTCAGGCCTATCAGGATAAACTGGGGGAACAGCACCAGCCTGCTTATGTCCTTTATCTGGAAATTGACCCGCATCAGGTGGATGTCAACGTACACCCGGCGAAACATGAAGTACGCTTTCATCAGTCGCGCCTGGTGCATGACTTTATCTATCAGGGCGTGGTGAGTGTCTTACAGGAAACGGGCACTGAAGTGCTGCCTGAGATGTCATCTGCCCCCGCTGAACGCTGGCAGCCGGAAAACCGCCAGGCCGCTGGCGGGAATCATTTCGCTGAACCTGCGCCAGTGACGCCACCCCGTACTGCTCCGGCGGGAAATACCGGGAGCGGTGGCAACAGCAGCTGGCAGCGGCAGGAGCCGCAGTATCAGAAGCGTGAAGGTGCCGTCTATCAGCAGCTGTTGAATACCCCGGTCAGTCGTGAAGTGCCGCGCCCGGTGGCGGCCGCAAAAGAAGACAAACCCGCACCGTTAAGCGGGCATGTGCACAGCTTTGGTCGGGTGCTGACGGTGGTACGCGAACAGTATGCGCTGGTTGACGGAACGGCGGGTGTGGCATTAATCGCGCTGGCAGTGGCAGAACGCTGGCTGAAGCAGACGCAGCTGGAACCCGGCAGCGAGGGGCTGAAACCTCAACCACTCTTGATTCCGGTCCGGCTGAAGCTGGAGAAGGCCGAGCGCGAGGCTGGCAACCGCAACGCTGCTTTATTGAGCGAGATGGGCATTGATCTGCTGTTTGACGCTCATCATGTGATGTTACGCGCCGTGCCTTTACCATTACGCCAACAAAATTTACAAAACTTGATTCCAGAAATGTTAGGGTATTTGGCCCGGCAGCAAGATGCTTCAGCCAGCCAGACGGCGCAGTGGTTAGCGCGTCAGTCGGTTTCTGAACATCAGCACTGGAATCACTCGCAGGCGATTACCTTGCTGGCTGAAGTCGAACGGCTTTGCCCGCAGTTAGTGAAATCGCCACCTTCTGGATTATTGCAATACATCGATATTGAATCGGCGATGAACGCCCTGAAGCATGAGTGAACAATCCACGGCTGGCCTGCCTAAGGCAATATTTTTGATGGGGCCTACGGCCTCCGGTAAAACCGCCCTGGCGATTGCATTGCGTCAGGCGCTACCGGTAGAGCTGATTAGTGTTGATTCAGCGCTGATCTACCGCGGGATGGATATTGGTACCGCCAAGCCATCCGCAGAAGAACTTGCGCTCGCGCCCCATCGTTTGCTGGACATACGCGATCCTTCTGAGGCCTATTCAGCCGCAGAGTTTCGGCGCGATGCACTGGCTGAAATGGCGGAAATTACCCGGCGGGGAAATATTCCGTTGCTTGTTGGTGGCACCATGCTTTATTACAAAGCGTTACTGGAAGGATTATCGCCGTTGCCCTCGGCCGATCCAGAAGTACGTCAGCGTATAGAGCAGATGGCGAGTGAAGAAGGCTGGGAAGCCCTTCACCGTCAGTTATGTGATGTAGATCCCGTTGCTGGACGTCGTATTCATCCGAATGATCCCCAGAGACTCTCGCGAGCACTGGAAGTTTTTTTTATTTCGGGTAAAACTTTAACGGAACTGACAAAAACGTCGGGCGATCCTCTGCCATATGATGTTGCACAGTTTGCTATCGCACCTGCGAGTCGTGCATTGATTCATCAGCGTATTGAGCAGCGGTACCATCAGATGTTGGCGTCAGGATTTGAAGCGGAAGCTCGGGCCCTTTTTGCCCGAGGTGATTTGCATACGGACATGCCTTCCATTCGTTGTGTTGGTTATCGCCAGATGTGGTCATATTTATCCGGTGAAATTGATTACGATGACATGGTTTATCGGGGAATTTGCGCAACCCGGCAGTTAGCGAAACGACAGATAACCTGGTTACGCGGCTGGAAGGAAGTTCACTGGCTTGACAGCGAACAGCCTGATGCTGCTTACGACAGAGTGTTACAGGTTCTTAGTGCGAAGCCTGGGTGATTGTGTACAATTGGTGCGTTATCTTGCGCAAATTTTTTACGTCGTATTTCGAACCCTATGGTTCTTAAAGTTACAAACAACAAGCATATAAGGAAAAGATAGAATGGCTAAGGGGCAATCATTGCAAGATCCGTTCTTGAACGCACTGCGTCGTGAACGTGTTCCGGTTTCGATTTATTTGGTAAATGGCATCAAACTTCAGGGCCAGATCGAGTCGTTTGATCAATTTGTTATTCTTTTGAAAAACACGGTTAGCCAGATGGTGTACAAGCACGCGATCTCTACCGTTGTTCCGTCCCGTCCGGTCTCCCATCATAGCAACAATGCAGGTGGCGGAAGCAGCAACTATCATCATAGTGGCAGTAACCAGGGGGCGTCTTCTCAGCCTCAACAAGATAGCGATGACGCTGAATAATTAGCGTGGCTGTCCCTCCAAGACGGGGAGTCTTTTGATCCTGGTTCCCCGTCCTGGCAATACCTTTTATGGCAACGAATCTATCGCCTGGTTTCCTTATTGCGCTAAGACATTAAGCGAATCCATGCAAAAAACGCCGTTTAGTGAGCTAAACGCGCATTTTGAATCTGGTTTTGACGCAGTATGGCCAACGCGCAGCAGGTTTAACAAAGTATCGAGAGGTTTTCAGTTTGTTTGACCGTTATGATGCCGGTGAGCAGGCCGTACTGGTGCACATCTATTTCTCGCAAGACAGAGATACAGAAGATTTACAGGAGTTTGAAACTCTGGTGTCTTCTGCTGGCGTGGAAGCGCTGTGTGTTGTTACCGGCAGCCGCAAAGCGCCACACCCCAAATATTTTGTCGGTGAAGGAAAGGCTGTAGAAATTGCCGATGCGGTAAAAGCGAGCGGTGCCTCCGTGGTGCTGTTCGATCACGCCTTGAGTCCGGCACAGGAGCGTAATCTGGAAGCCCTGTGTGAGTGCCGTGTCATTGACCGCACCGGACTGATCCTGGATATCTTCGCCCAACGCGCGCGAACTCATGAAGGTAAATTGCAGGTTGAGCTGGCGCAGCTGCGTCACCTTGCCACGCGACTGGTTCGCGGCTGGACGCACCTTGAACGCCAGAAAGGCGGCATTGGCCTGCGCGGCCCGGGTGAAACCCAGTTAGAAACCGACCGCCGTTTACTGCGTAACCGTATTACCCTGATTCTTTCCCGCCTTGAACGCGTCTCTAAGCAGCGCGAGCAGGGCAGGCAGGCCCGTAACAAGGCCGATGTCCCAACCGTCTCTCTGGTGGGATACACCAACGCCGGTAAGTCCACACTATTCAACCGCCTGACCACCTCTGAGGTGTATGTGGCTGACCAGCTGTTTGCCACCCTCGACCCGACCTTGCGCCGTGTGGATGTGGTTGATGTGGGTGAAGTGGTGCTGGCCGATACCGTAGGCTTTATCCGCCATCTTCCCCATGACCTGGTGGCGGCATTTAAAGCAACGTTGCAGGAAACCCGTGAGGCAACCTTGTTGCTGCATGTGATTGATGCAGCGGATGCCCGGCTTGATGACAACATCAAAGCGGTTAACGTGGTGTTGGAAGAAATTGAATCCGATGAAATCCCCAGCCTGCTGGTGATGAATAAAATCGATATGCTGGATGATTTCGTTCCGCGTATCGACCGTGATGAAGAAAACCTGCCCATCCGCGTCTGGCTTTCAGCCCAGACCGGGGAAGGAATTCCACTGTTATTCCAGGCGCTGACTGAGCGTCTGGCCGGTGAAATCGCACAGTATGATTTACGCCTGCCGCCAGCAGCTGGGCGGTTACGTAGCCGCTTTTACCAGTTGCAGGCGATAGAGAAAGAGTGGAATGAAGACGATGGTAGCGTAGGGTTACATGTGCGTATGCCAATCGTTGACTGGCGTCGCCTGTGTAAACAGGAACCCTCGCTGGTCGATTATATTGTTTAACTGATGTTGCCTGACACGTGTATCCCGGCCTGGGATACCACCGCACACACAATTAATGGAGTATAAACATGGCGTGGAATCAGCCCGGGAATAACGGACAGGACCGCGACCCGTGGGGAAGCAGCAATAACCAAGGCGGCAACTCTGGGGGAAATAAAGGAGGGCGCGATAAGGGGCCTCCTGATTTAGATGATATCTTCCGTAAGCTGAGCAATAAGCTCGGTGGCCTGGGCGGTGGTAAAAAAGGCGGTGACGGCAATGGCAGTGGCCAGCGCAAACCCGGCAATGCCGGACGTCTGGTCGGCATCGTGGCAGTGGCTGCGGTCGTTATCTGGGCTGCCAGCGGCTTCTATACCATCAAAGAAGCCGAGCGCGGCGTGGTAACACGCTTCGGGAAGTTCAGTCATCTGGTCGAGCCTGGTCTGAACTGGAAACCGACTTTCGTTGATCAGGTGCGTGCGGTGAACGTGGAGGCGGTGCGTGAGCTGTCTGCTTCCGGCACCATGCTGACCTCTGATGAAAACGTCGTGCGCGTTGAGATGAACGTGCAGTACCGCGTGACCAACCCGGAACGCTATCTGTTCGCTGTGACCAGTGCTGATGACAGCCTGCGTCAGGCAACTGACAGCGCCCTGCGTGGCGTCATCGGACGTTCAACCATGGACCGTATCCTGACCGAAGGCCGTACCGTGGTGCGTAGCGAAACTCAGCGTGAGCTGGAAGAAACTGTGCGTCCGTACGATATGGGTATCACCCTGCTGGACGTCAACTTCCAGACAGCGCGTCCACCGGAAGATGTGAAAGCCTCCTTCGATGATGCGATTGCTGCACGTGAAAACCGTGAGCAGGCTGTTCGTGAAGCAGAAGCCTACGCTAATGACAAACTGCCACGTGCTCGTGGTGATGCGCAGGGGATTCTGGAACAGGCTCGTGCCTACAAATCTCGCGTCACACTGGAAGCTCAGGGTGAAGTCGACAGCTTTGCGCGTATTCTGCCCGAATACAAAGCCGCACCGCAGATTACCCGCGAGCGTCTGTATATCGAAACCATGGAGCGCGTGCTGGGTCATACCCGCAAGGTGCTGGTTAACGATAAAGGCAACAATCTGATGGTCTTGCCACTGGATCAGCTGATGCGTGGCCAGAGCGGTGCATCTGCCAATGGTCAGGACGGAAGCGGCGGTCTGCTGCGTCTGCCACCGGCATCAGGCAGTAACGAGCGCGCCAGCGGCAGTTCGTCGTTCAGTCCGGACGACATTATGGATCAGCGCCGGGTGAATGCTCAGCGTAACGACACCCAGCGCGAAGGGAGAGAGTAAGCGATGCGTAAGCCATTAATCGTAGTATTGATTGTTGTGCTGGTGGTGCTGTACGCGTCACTGTTTGTTGTGCAGGAAGGCCAGCGTGGCATTGTGATGCGCTTTGGTAAAGTTCTGCGCGATTCTGAAAATAAACCGCTGGTCTACGCGCCAGGTCTGCACTTCAAGATCCCATTCCTGGAATCCGTGAAGTCACTTGATGCGCGTATTCAGACGATGGACAACCAGGCCGATCGCTTCGTCACCAAAGAGAAGAAAGACCTGATCGTTGATTCCTACATCAAATGGCGTGTCAGCGACTTCAGCCGTTACTACCTCGCCACTGGCGGCGGTGATGTGTCTCAGGCCGAAGTGCTGCTGAAACGTAAGTTCAGTGACCGTCTGCGTTCTGAGATTGGTCGTCTGGATGTAAAAGATATCGTGACTGACTCACGTGGCCGTCTGACGACAGATGTGCGTGATGCACTGAACACCGGTAGCGCAGGCAAGGATGATGAAGTGGCAACACCAGCCGCAGATGATGCGATTGCTTCTGTTGCGAAACGTGTTGAAAGCGAGACGAACAGCAACGAACCGGCTATCAACCCGAACAGTATGGCGGCGTTGGGTATCCAGGTCGTTGATGTGCGTATCAAGCAGATTAACCTGCCAACGGAAGTCTCTGACGCGATCTATGCACGTATGCGTGCCGAGCGTGAATCTGTTGCCCGTAGCCAGCGTGCTCAGGGTGCAGAAGAAGCCGCGAAGGTGAGAGCTCAGGCAGATTACGAAGTTGAACGTACGCTGGCTGAAGCCCGTCGTCAGGCGCTGATCACTCAGGGTGAAGGCGATGCGGAAGTGGCGAAACTGTTTGCGAATGCATTCAGCCAGGACCCGGACTTCTATGCCTTTATCCGTAGCCTGCGTGCTTACGAAAACAGCTTCAAGAGCAATCAGGATGTGATGGTGCTAAGCCCGGATAGCGATTTCTTCCGCTTTATGAAGAGTCCGTCGACCACGACGCGCTAATCCTCTACTATCGCACCCTAAGGGCCGGAATTTCCGGCCCTTTTTTTATGTTTCTTTCAACGGCAAAGACAGTGAGTGAACAACATGAACGCGACAGTGTGGATGGCGCTGGGGTTAGTACTGGTATTTGAAGGATTAGGCCCGATGCTGTATCCGCGTCTCTGGCGGCGGATGATTATCACGATGGCGCGGATGCCGGATGGCCTGCTGCGGCGCGTGGGTGGTGGGCTGGTGGTTGCTGGTGCGGTGATCTATTACATGGTGAACCGGGGTAACGGCGGTTAAGTATATCGCGCACTGCGATCCCGCCGCACAAAGTGCTGACTGGCAAAAAAGTACGCAATCGTATGCTAAAACTGCTGAAAGAGGGAAATGACGATGGTAGAATCCTTTTTTAAGCAATCGGTGATTTTGAAAAATGGGTAAGAACGTCGTCGTACTGGGCACCCAATGGGGTGACGAAGGTAAAGGTAAGATAGTTGACCTCCTGACAGAACGTGCAAAATACGTTGTGCGCTACCAGGGAGGCCATAACGCTGGCCATACGCTAGTCATCAACGGTGAGAAAACCGTCCTCCACTTAATTCCATCTGGCATCCTGCGTGAGAACGTGACCAGCATCATCGGCAACGGTGTTGTGCTGTCTCCTGCTGCGCTGATGAAAGAGATGAAAGGTCTGGAAGATCGCGGCTTCCCGGTACGCGAGCGTCTGTTCATTTCTGAAGCCTGCCCACTGATCCTTGAGTATCATGTGGCGCTGGACGTCGCGCGCGAAAAAGCCCGTGGCGCAAAAGCTATCGGCACCACCGGTCGCGGTATCGGCCCGGCCTATGAAGATAAAGTGGCTCGCCGTGGTCTGCGCGTGGGCGATCTGTTCAACAAAGAGACCTTCGCCGCGAAGCTGAAAGAAGTCATGGAATTCCATAACTTCCAGCTGGTGAACTACTACAAAGTTGAAGCGGTAGACTACGATAAAGTATTGGCGGATACTCTGGCGATTGCCGATATCCTGACGGGTATGGTGGTTGACGTTTCCGAACTGCTGGACGGCGCGCGTAAGCGTGGCGATCTGATCATGTTCGAAGGCGCGCAGGGCACACTGCTGGATATCGACCACGGTACTTATCCGTATGTGACCTCGTCTAACACCACCGCGGGTGGCGTAGCAACGGGTTCAGGCATCGGTCCACGTTACGTTGACTATGTACTGGGTATCGTGAAAGCGTACTCCACTCGCGTGGGTGCAGGTCCGTTCCCGACTGAGCTGTTTGACGAAACGGGCGAGTTCCTGTGCAAACAGGGTAACGAGTTCGGCGCCACGACTGGCCGTCGTCGTCGTACTGGCTGGCTGGATGCGGTTGCTGTGCGCCGTGCCGTTCAGATTAACTCCCTTTCTGGCTTCTGCATGACCAAACTGGACGTGCTGGATGGCCTGAAAGAGGTGAAAATCTGTGTTGCTTACCGCATGCCAGATGGCCGCGAAGTCACTACCACCCCGCTGGCAGCAGAAGGTTGGGAAGGTATTGAGCCAATCTATGAAACCATGCCAGGATGGTCTGAGACCACGTTTGGTGTGAAAACGCTGGAAGGTCTGCCGCAGGCAGCGCTTGACTATATCAAGCGCGTTGAAGACGTAACCGGAGTGCCGATTGATATTATTTCTACCGGCCCGGACCGTAGCGAAACCATGATTCTGCGCGACCCGTTTGACGCATAATTCAGTTTCAGGCCGGGCATTGCCCGGCCAGCTTTTATGCAGTACCGGTTTCCTGCCGTTCCCTTCTGCCGTTCTCACCTTAAATAAATTGGCCCGGCTAGCTGTGGCTGGTTTATTATCATTGTTATCCATACAAATTCTTGAGCGGATCACAACTTCACCTGCGGTTGTATCTCTGAGGTTACTGTGCAGCTAACCAGTTTTACCGATTACGGCTTACGTGCGCTGATCTATCTCGCTTCGCTACCTGCAGGTAAGATGACCAGTATCAGTGAGGTGACTGACACCTACGGTGTGTCGCGTAATCATATGGTCAAAATTATCAATCACCTTAGTCGTGCCGGGTACATTGCAGCAGTGCGTGGCAAAAATGGCGGTATCCGTTTGGGTAAACCCGCCAGAGACATTGTGATTGGTCAGGTGGTGCGCGCGCTGGAACCACTGCAGTTGGTGAACTGCCACAGTGACTTTTGTCACATCACCTCAGCCTGCCGCCTGAAAAAAGCGCTGCATGATGCCGTACAGAGTTTTCTGCGCGAGCTTGATCAATACACCCTGGCCGACCTGGTTGAAAACAACAATCCGCTCTACCAAATTTTGCTGAGTGAACGACCTTCACTGAGCAGCTGACAACGGAGGAACCTCGATGTCACACGATCCCTTTCAGGAACGCGAAGCTGAAAAGTACGAAAACCCTATTCCAAGCCGCGAATTCATTCTTGCCCACCTGGACAAACGTGAAAAACCGGCCAGCCGTGAAGAGCTGGCAGAAGAGTTAGCGATTAGCGGAGAAGAGCAGACTGAAGCGCTGCGTCGCCGCCTGCGCGCCATGGAGCGTGACGGGCAGTTGGTGTTTACCCGCCGCCAGTGCTACGCGCTGCCAGAACGTCTGGACCTGTTAAAAGGGAAAGTCATCGGTCACCGCGACGGCTTCGGCTTCTTACGCATTGAAGGCAGCAAAGACGATCTCTATCTCTCTGCCGAACAGATGAAAATGTGCATGCACGGGGACATGATCCTCGCGCAGGCAATGGGCGCTGACCGTAAAGGCCGCCGCGAAGCGCGCGTTGTGCGCGTGGTTGAACCGCGTAATGCCCAGATTGTTGGCCGTTACTTCACTGATTCCGGTGTGGGTTTTGTGGTGCCGGACGACAGCCGTCTGAGCTTCGACATCCTGATCCCGGCTGAGGAGCTGATGGGCGCACGCATGGGCTTTGTGGTGGTGGTGGAGCTGACTCAGCGTCCAACCCGTCGCAGCAAAGCTGTCGGTAAAGTCGTTGAAGTGCTGGGCGACAATATGGGCACCAGCATGGCCGTGGATATGGCGCTGCGCACCCATGATATTCCGCATGAATGGCCGGAAGCGCTGGAAAAACAGATCGCTCACCTGAGTGAAGAAGTGCCGGAAGAGGCCAAACAGGGCCGCGTTGATCTGCGTGATCTGCCGCTGGTGACCATTGATGGCGAAGATGCGCGTGACTTTGATGACGCCGTATTCTGTGAGCGCAAACGTGGCGGCGGCTGGCGTCTGTGGGTAGCCATTGCCGACGTAAGCTACTACGTGCGCCCCGGCACTCCGCTGGACGATGAAGCGGTCAACCGTGGAACCTCGGTGTACTTCCCGTCTCAGGTAGTGCCAATGCTGCCGGAAGTGCTGTCTAACGGCCTGTGTTCACTGAACCCGGAAGTTGACCGTCTGTGCATGGTGTGTGAGATGACTATCTCCACGACCGGTAAACTGACGGGCTACAAGCACTACGAAGCGGTGATGAACTCCTTCGCGCGTCTGACGTACAACAAAGTGTGGAATATTCTGCAGGGTCATCAGGAGCTGCGTCAGCAATATGAGCCGCTGGTGAAAGACCTGGAAGAGCTGCACCGCATGTACCTGGCGCTGGAAAAATCGCGTGAGCAGCGTGGCGGTATCTCGTTTGAAACCGACGAAGCGAAATTTATCTTCAATGCCGATCGCCGTATTGAACGTGTGGAGCAGGTTTCCCGCAACGATGCGCACAAGCTGATTGAAGAGTGCATGATCTTGGCGAACATTGCCTCGGCGCGTTACGTTGAGAAAAACAACGAGCCGGCTCTGTTCCGCGATCACGATCGTCCAGGCGATGAAAGCATTAAGAGCTTCCGCTCCGTGCTGAATGAGCTGGGCCTGACGCTGCCAGGTGGTGATAAACCGCAGCCTGTTGATTACTCGGCACTGCTGAGCCAGATCGCGGGTCGTCAGGATCACGAAATGCTGCAAACCATGCTGCTGCGTTCGATGAAGCAGGCCGTTTATGACCCGGAAAACCGTGGCCACTTTGGCCTGGCGCTGGCGTCCTATGCGCACTTCACGTCGCCGATCCGTCGTTACCCTGATCTGCTGTTACACCGTGCCATCAAGTATCTGCTGGCGAAAGAAGCAGGCACTTTAGAGGGCAATACGACGCCAACCGGTGGCTACCACTACGAAATGCCGCAGATGCTGCAACTCGGCCAGCACTGTTCAATGACAGAGCGCCGTGCGGATGAAGCGACCCGTGATGTTGCCGACTGGCTGAAGTGTGACTTTATGCAGGATCAGGTTGGGGAAACCTTTACCGGTGTGATCTCCAGCGTGACCGGATTTGGCTTCTTTGTGCGACTGACCGACCTGTTTATCGATGGTCTGGTTCACGTGTCTACCCTGGATAATGACTACTATCGCTTTGATGCGATTGGTCAGCGTCTGATTGGTGAATCCGGCGGCCGTACTTATCGCCTCGGTGACACGGTGGAAGTGCGTGTTGATGCGGTGCATATGGACGAA
This sequence comes from Erwinia sp. AnSW2-5, assembly GCF_045107195.1. NCBI lineage: Bacteria > Pseudomonadati > Pseudomonadota > Gammaproteobacteria > Enterobacterales > Erwiniaceae > Erwinia > Erwinia sp. AnSW2-5. The sequence continues at coordinate 106,827 of NZ_JBJGXA010000010.1, read as the reverse complement.
CGTAAGATCGATTTCGCGCTGATCTCAAGCAGCCGTAAACCGCGTGGCGAAGGGAAAACCGAACGCGAACGCGAAAAACGTGCGGCACCGAAGAACAGCGGCAGTCGTCGTCGTGCTCCGCGTAAAGGCGCAAACTTTGAGCCGGACAATGCTTTCCGTCCGGCAAAAACCGCTGACAGCGCGCCTGCTGCTGACGCTGCTGCCAAAGAGAAAAAACCACGCAAGCCATCGGATAAAACCCGTAAAATCGCTTCGGCTACCCGCGCGAAGCGTGCGAAGAAAACCGACGGCGCATAACGGCCAGGGTCGACCGTAACAAAGGGTCGACCCCTACGCTGCACCGCAAATACCCTTACCGTAGGGGCTGACCTTCTTTTTCGGTCAGCCCGCTCACTGAATATGAAAGTTGAGTATCTGAACCATGAGTGAAATTGTTTTTGGTATCCACGCCGTACAGGCGCTGCTCGACAGCGATCCACAGCGTTTCCAGGAAGTCTTTATCCTGAAAGGGCGCGACGATCGTCGTTTACAGACGCTGGTTAAAGCGCTGGAAGCGCAGGGCATCGTGATTCAGGTCGCGAGCAAGCAGGTGCTGGATAGCAAATCAGAAGGTGCTGTTCACCAGGGTATCATTGCCCGCGTGAAACCAGGGCGTCAGTATCAGGAAGGCGATCTGCCGGATCTGCTGGCCAGCCTGGACAGCCCGTTCCTGCTGATTCTGGATGGCGTAACCGACCCGCACAACCTCGGCGCCTGCATGCGCAGCGCGGATGCAGCAGGTGTGCATGCGATCATTCTGCCAAAAGACCGTTCAGCTCAGTTGAATGCCACGGCGAAAAAAGTCGCCAGCGGCGCAGCAGAGCATATCCCGCTGATCCGAGTGACCAACCTGGCGCGTACCATGCGTGTATTGCAGGAAGCGAACGTGTGGATTGTTGGCACGGCCGGTGAAGCTGACCACACGTTGTACCAGAGCAAAATGACCGGCCCAATGGCGCTGGTGATGGGTGCGGAAGGGGAAGGGATGCGTCGCCTGACGCGTGAGCACTGTGATGAGCTGATCAGCATTCCTATGGCAGGTAGCGTCTCTTCGCTTAACGTCTCGGTCGCAACCGGTGTTTGCCTGTTTGAAGCGGTGCGTCAGCGCAGCGCGAAATAAATGATCCGGGGCGCGCTCTGCGCCCCGATATTCCCTGATTACTTCACGTCACTGTCAGTTCTACCCGCCCCATAGAAAATCGCACTGGCGTACCACAAGCCGGGTGCTACCGTTTCATTGACCAGCAGAATTTGATAGTAACGCGCACCGGCTGCATTGGCTTTCACGGCCAGTGCCCGCACGGCATCATCAGGCGATCCACGTACGGTCACGCTGGCACTACCGAGGCGCGGCAAAGCACCACTCTGCGTGCGATTGATCTCTACCGCCTGAACGCCAGGCGGCGGTGGAGGCTGCGGCGTACTCTTCAGCACACTACAGCCACTTAATAACAGGGCAAACAGCAAAACGGTTACCGGGCGCATAGTCATCATCTCAAAACGATACCTGGATTCAGTGTACGCCAGTTTATGACTTGACGTTAAACACCTGCACCAGTTCGATAAGGTGATGCCCTTTACGGCTGAGTTCCTGTGCGGTCTGCTCCGAATGCATCACCAACTCGCTGTTCTGATGGGTGGCCTGGCCGATTTGTGCCATCGCAATGTTCACATGACCGATGCCGGTCGATTGCTCGTGTGAGGCAACGTTAATCTCACTCATCAATGCTTTCACCTGATCAATACGCCCGGTGATGTTATCCATCGCCTGGCGGGTTTGTTCAGACAGATCGTGCCCCTGCACCACTTTACGTAATGAGTCGGCAATCAGATGGTCAATCTCTTTGGCCGCATGCGCACTGCGTTGAGCCAGCGCCCGCACTTCGGCTGCGACCACCGCGAAACCTTTGCCGTTTTCACCAGCGCGTGCCGCCTCTACTGCCGCATTCAGGGCCAGAATATTGGTCTGGAAAGCAATGGACTCGATGACCTGTGTGATATCGGCAATGCCCTGTGATGCCGTCTTGATATCAGACATCGTGATCACTGACTGGCCAACCGTGGCTGAACCTTGGCTGACCGCGTCGGCTGCTTCACCGACCAGGCGCAGCGCCTGGGTGACATTCCCGGCGTTCTGTTCCACCGTGGCGCCAAGCTGCTCCATACTGGCGGATGTTTCCTCGACGCTGCTGGCCTGGCGGGTGATCTGCTCGCTGATGTTACTGCTGCTGGTGACAATGGCTTCGGTGCCGCTGGCAATCTCATCAGCGGCGTGACGCACCTGAGCGACGACCCGCTCCAGCCCATCGCCGATACCGTTAATTGCCACGATCAGCTGGCCCACTTCGTCCTGGCGTTGGGTACTCAACGTCGCCAGCAGGTTACCGGCTGCATACTGTTGTGCCAGCGTGATCACCTGTTGCAGTGGCTGGCTCAACCAGCGGCGGGTGACCCAGACGAACATCACGGCAAACAGCACGACCAGTGCAGTACCTATCAGCAGAAACAGATTGCGTGTCTGCTGAACTGGCCCCAGCAGGCTGGTCTTGTCGACGTCACCCACCACGACCCAGTTCCACTCTGGTAAGTATTGCCAGGCGAGGATCCGTTCCTTCCCATTGCCATCAGTGGCTTCCAGTGTTCCCTGTGGTTGAGTTAACAGCTGCTGCCGGGTCTCCTGCGGCAGATCCGGTACTTTACCTTCAAGGGAGGAGTGGAACAGGTAGAGGCCATTCTGTTTCCCCGGTGCACGGTTCAGCACGTAAAAAGAACCACTGTCGCCGAGATGCTTTGCCAGCACTTTTTGGCGGATCACCGCATACTGTTTCGTGATGTCCACACCGACAAACAGAATGGCAATGACCCGGCCTGCATCATCACGTACCGGCTGGTACTGCGTGATGTAGCGTTTGCCAAACAGCAAGGTTATACCGCGAAAAATATCGCCTTTCTGTATCGGTTGCCAGGCGGGGCTGTTATGGTCAAGCCGGGTGCCAATTGCGCGTTCACCATCTTCTTTACGCAAGGATGTGGAGACGCGGATAAATTCGTTGTCCTGGGTACGGACGAAAATGGTGGCGATAGCACCTGTACGTTCTTTGAAGTCATCGACCAGTACCTGATCCAGATTCAGGGTGCGCAGCCCGGCACGCAGGGTGGGTGTCTGTTGTTCACCGATCGCGATTTGCTGTGATTCATCCAGAGAAAAGCGTTTCGGCAGGAAGCTTTGGAATAATCCGGTGTAATTGCTGACTTCTTCACCCAGGGTGGTGTTAAACATGCTGCTCATATCGCCGATGCCATTCACCTGGTTTTCCATATCAGCCAGTGTCAGGGTATGGACTTGTTTTGCTGCATTATGGCTCAGTGTCAGGGTTAAAATAATAAACAGCACTGCCACGCTCAAAGAGGTCAGTACCGAAAGTTTTACGCCCAGACTCCATGTCTTAAGAGAGAGACGTTTCATTGTTATGCCTTACATTGTTAGAGTCTTACTCAAGTTAACGGCAGGCGAGTCGTAAAATTTACCCTATAAACGAAATGGGAATCTTGCGTGGTTTTTTGTGAGCAATATCACATTAATGCTCTTGCACTGTTAACGCTTAAAGCAGTGCTATGTTCCTGAAAAAAGAGTGTGCCGCGCTGAATTTGACAAGGAGATGTAATGATTGAAGTGAACACAGAAATCTTCGCCAATATCGAATGTTTACATGCCTGTCCGGCAGGAAAAATGCAGGAACCCCTTCCCACCGTGCTGTTCTATCATGGTTACACCTCGTCAAAAGAGGTCTATTCCTACTTTGCGGTAGCACTGGCGCAAGCGGGTTTTCGTGCCATTCTGCCCGATGCGGATATGCACGGCGCGCGTTACAACGGTGACGAGGAGCGGCGCTTGACCCACTTCTGGGAGATCCTGCGCAGCAATATTGACGAACTGCCGGGCATTGAACGGGCGCTTCGTGAAAAGAAACTCGTGGACGGTGTGCGGCTGGCGGTGGCCGGGGCCTCGATGGGCGGGATGACTGCGCTGGGCGCGCTGGCGCGCTACCCACAGCTGCGCAGCGCGGCCTGTATGATGGGATCAGGCTATTTCAGCCAGCTGGCACAAACACTCTTTCCACCGCTGGTGGCGCGTAGCCCGGACGAGCGCAAAATGCTGGCTGAACGGCTGGCACCGCTGGATGAGTATGAGGTCAGCCATCAGCTAGAAAAGATGGCTAACCGGCCTCTGCTGGTGTGGCATGGTGAGGCGGATGATGTGGTTCCCGCTGCGGAAAGCGTCAGGCTGGAGAAAGCGCTGCGTGAAAGCGGGCAGAACGCCAATCTGACCTTCCTGACGGAAAAAGGCATCGGGCACCGCATCACGCCGCCAGCGCTGACCGCCATGACGGCATTTTTTAAACATCATTTGTGATTTTTGATGATTGAGTATGGGCGGACATTTTTTCGGTTCGCCCGAAATACCGCGTTGAATACCGATCTTTGCCTTGTGTTATCCCCTCCCCGCAAGTATGATTACGCGTCAATTTTTCAGCCGCATTCTCAGGTTGTGACCCGGTATTATTTGGTCACGGCTTATAACGTTCCTTGCTTCCATGGGCCGCGGTTGACCCCGACAGGAGGCTGAATAATCCGTAAGGAGCAAATTCGATGCGTCATTACGAAATCGTATTTATGGTTCACCCTGACCAAAGCGAACAGGTTCCTGGCATGATCGAGCGTTACTCTGCAACCATCACTGGTGCAGAAGGTACGATCCACCGCCTGGAAGACTGGGGCCGTCGTCAGCTGGCTTACCCGATCAACAAACTGCACAAAGCCCACTACGTTCTGCTGAACGTTGAAGCTCCGCAGGAAGCGATCGATGAGCTGGAAACTAACTTCCGCTTCAACGACGCCGTTATCCGCAGCATGGTTATGCGCGTTAAGCACGCGGTAACTGAAGCATCTCCGATGGTTAAAGCGAAAGATGAGCGTCGTGATCGTCGCGAAGATTTTGCTAACGAAACCTCTGATGATGCAGATGCTGGGGATTCTGAAGAGTAATTTCCATGGCGGCTAACCGACTGACGCTGTCTGGCACTGTGTGCAAGACACCAATGCGAAAAGTCAGCCCGTCAGGAATTCCACACTGCCAGTTCGTGCTTGAGCATCGTTCAGAGCAGGTGGAAGCCGGTTTTAACCGGCAAGCCTGGTGCCGTATGCCGGTGATTATCAGCGGCAAAGCCCATCAGGCTATTACTCAAAGTATAACGGTCGGCACGCAGCTAACTGTTCAGGGTTTTATTTGCAGCCATCAAGGGCGCAACGGCCTGAACAAACTCGTACTGCATGCCGAGCAGATTGAATTGATAGATTCTGGAGACTAGCCAAATGGCACGTTATTTCCGTCGTCGCAAGTTCTGCCGTTTCACAGCGGAAGGCGTTCAAGAGATCGATTATAAAGATATCGCAACGCTGAAAAATTATGTCACTGAAAGCGGTAAGATCGTACCGAGCCGTATCACCGGTACTCGCGCAAAATACCAGCGTCAGCTGGCTCGTGCTATCAAGCGCGCGCGTTACCTGTCCCTGCTGCCGTACACTGATCGTCATCAGTAACGGCAACTGTCCATTAACGACTTTAAGAGGATAAGGTAATGCAAGTTATTCTGCTTGATAAAGTAGCAAACCTGGGCAGCCTGGGTGATCAGGTTAACGTTAAAGCGGGCTACGCTCGTAACTTCCTGGTACCACAGGGCAAAGCTGTTCCTGCTACCAAGAAAAACGTTGAGTTCTTCGAAGTGCGCCGTGCAGAACTGGAAGCCAAACTGGCTGACGTTCTGTCTGCAGCTAATGCACGTGCTGAGAAAATCAATGCACTGAGCACCGTTACCATCGCGTCTAAAGCAGGCGACGAAGGTAAACTGTTCGGTTCCATCGGTACCCGTGACATCGCTGACGCAGTAACTGCGGCTGGCGTTGAAGTGGCTAAGAGCGAAGTTCGTCTGCCGAACGGCGTTCTGCGTACTACCGGTGAGCACGAAGTGGACTTCCAGGTTCACGGCGAAGTCTTCGCTAAACTGACTGTAAACATCGTTGCTGAAGCTTAATCGGCCTTAGTATCGCATGAAAGAACGCCGCCCCCAGGGGCGGCGTTTTTGTTTGTTGCCTGAAATTTGGCTATTTTATTTGCCATTTTTGGCCTGGGCAGTGCTCACAATCCTCACGTACTGTGTGTACGCTCCGGTTGTTGCGCGCTGTCCGTGCCAAAACTGGCTGCACCAATAACGCCAAATTCTCAGGCAACTTTCATCACTAAATCAATTAGCCTTTAAAAACGTCCCGTCAGGCTGCCGGGTAAACAGTATCTCGCCATTTGCCCCTTCCAGCGTTAACCCTGTCACCACCGCCTGCGCGTTCTGGCGTATTTTCACCGACTGTCCGGCATGTAAGGTGCTGAGGGGTTTGTCATTACCTTCTACCTGCGCCATCGCAAACACATCATTGACGGGCAGATTATTGTCGCGGAACAACTGCGCCAGCGTCTGACCCGGAGCAATGGTGTATTCACCCCAGGTGCCCTGATCGTCCTGCTGCGCCGTAGCAGTGGCAGCCGGTGGCGCATCGGTGATCTCAGCCTGTAAAGGCACCTCGGTGGCGGATGAACCGCTCTGCATCGGCGTCACGGCGCGGTGTGGCGACGGGGCGGGCCACAGGAAGACCAGCAGTATCACCAGTGCAGCGGCAATAATGCCACGGCGATGACGCGGTGGTAGTGGATCCATCCAGCGAACCTGGTCTGGCAGGTGCCAGAGACGGTTAAGCCAGGATGGTAAGCGTGATATGAGCGATGCATTAGGCATTGCCTCTTTCTCCTGACGCGAGCCTCGCGTTATCGGTAAGCTTTTCATCAGCCATTGCTTAACACTGGCAACAAAAAGCGGCTTTTTCCTTCGCCTGCGGGCAATCTGGCCCATTTAAACCTCTGAATACATGTGCTGAACCGATACGCAGCTAGCGCCGGGTATCAATCCTGGGTAAGCGTAAAGTATAGGCTTAAGAGCCATAGCGGTGCTGAATAGTGATAGGCGGTATTGTTTCTGTTTCCCGGGGAAAAGTCACCAGTGGAAGATGGGATTTTACGCCTGTTGTCTGCGCTGTTATGCTTCGCCTTCGGTTTTATCAATGATGAAAGGAAAATCCATGACAACCCCTTCTTTTGACAGCGTTGAAGCGCAAGCAAGTTACGGTATCGGTTTACAGGTCGGTCAACAGTTGCAGGAATCTGGTTTGCAGGGTTTGCTGCCGGAAGCACTGCTGGCAGGCCTGCGCGATGCGCTGGAAGGGAATGCCCCGTCCGTTCCTGTTGATGTGGTTCACCGTGCCCTGCGTGAAGTTCATGAGCGCGCTGAAGCGGTCCGTCAGGAACGTCAGAAGGCCATGGCAGTTGAAGGTCAGAAGTTCCTGGAAGATAACGTGCAGCGTGAAGGCGTCAGCAGCACCGAGACAGGTTTGCAGTTCAGCGTGCTCACTCAGGGCGAGGGTGCCATCCCATCCCGTCAGGACCGCGTACGCGTACACTACACCGGTAAACTGATCGACGGCAGTGTGTTCGACAGCTCTGTACAGCGTGGCGAACCGGCTGAATTCCCGGTCAGCGGCGTGATTCCTGGTTGGATCGAAGCACTGACCCTGATGCCAGTGGGTTCCAAATGGGAGCTGGTTATCCCTCACAACCTCGCTTACGGCGAGCGTGGAGCGGGTGCCTCCATTCCACCATTCAGTACCCTGGTGTTTGAAGTGGAGCTGCTGGAAATTCTGTAAACATTAAGTGTGAATAGCATAAATGTACCGAAAATAAGGGCGGGGGTATTTATTATCTTCGCCCTTATTTTATGGCGTAATACCTTAAGTTTTTTTTAGTTAATTATCAATGTTCGTGTTTTTTTGTTGTTATATACCTTCTGAATAAATCCGTTTATTATCTAATGTTTCCTATTGTTTATTTGACTTAATTATGAATCTGCGGGTAGTATCGTCGCCATCACCCAATGATGGGTGTTTTTAATTAAAGGGAAATAATAATGCGCGAGTTAAATTCTACCGATATTTCAAACGTCTCTGGCGGTGCTTTTTCATTCAGCGATTACGGTCAGAGCTTAGGTCTGGCGATCGGTAATGCTGTCAGCTCAAAGGTCGCAGAAGCAGCCAGTCTGTTGGGTAAAGGTATTGGTAATATCTTTGAATGTAAATTCATCGATGCAGTGAATAATATGAGTACAGGTATTCGCGGTATTATTAGCTGGGCAAAATCACGTTAAGGTTAGCCCCCTTAATTGACTATTTTTCCTGTGATACCCCGTATAATTTAGTTGCCGCCATGACTCCTGCTGCCGGAATTATACTGGGTTAAACCAGCCTCAATTCTCTGAGGCTGGTTTTTTTACGATATTGACTCTCTCGCTGTTCCGATATTATTTTTACAGCTCAATCCGGTAGAGAGAAAAACCAATTTCATCCGTTCCCACCTGCTTCATCGGATATTGCTTATGACTGCGAATAAACGCAGCGGCTTTTTCTCCCGGAGCCGTTTCAAAGCGAATATCCAGCGGCGTGCTGCTGTGAATCGGCGCCAGCCGCCAGTTATTATCGGCCTGCGGCTTCACTTCCCCCTGTTCCTTTGTTTGCGCGCCAATATAGGCTGCCAGTACCGCCCGGTTCTCATCCGGCGAGGCGAAAGCAATCTGTTTATCCCCGGTACCCGCAAATTTCCCGCCATAGGCACGATAGTTATTGGTGGCCACCAGGAAGGTGGCATTCGGGTCGATCGGTTTACCGTTATACGTCAGATGGCGAATGCGTGAGGCTTTATCATTGATCAAACCGCATTCAGCGTCATAACGCGCAGGTTGCGTGACGTCGATTTGGTAGTCCACGCCGTCAATCACATCAAAGTTATAGGTGCGGAAATCCCAGTTGATCAGTGACTGCGGTTTGCTGTTGTGAACATCAATCTGATTGAACTGCCCGGCAGAACACTCCAGCCACTGCTTCACCTGTTCTCCGGTCGCTTTCACCACCACCAGCGTATTCGGATAGAGGTAGAGATCGGCGGCATTACGGAACGTGAGCTGCCCTTTATCCACTTCTACATAGCTGGCCGGATCGTTTTTACGACCACCGGCTTTAAACGGCGCGGCGGCGGCCAGCACCGGCAGACGCGCCAGGTCAGGATCGCCCTGAATAAAGTGTTCGGTATAGGCGCGCTGGGCGTTGTTGACAATCTGGACGGTCGGATCGTCCTGTACCAGCGACAAATAGCTGGCCATCACATCCGCTGATTTGCCGATGGGCTGGCTGACAAATTCCCGTGTGGCAGCATGATCGGCCGCCAGCACGCTGACCAGCGCCGGGTCTTCGTGGGCCAGCGACTGCTTCGCCACTTTGTCATAAACCGGACGCGCTTCAGCACGGGCGCTGCTGACTTGCCAGCGGCCCGCGTCATTATTGAGCACCAGATCCACCACGCCCAGGTGATCGCCCCACATGCCAGGCATCACGGCCGGAATGCCATTCAGCGTTCCCTGGGCGATGTCGGCACCTTTGATACTGGCAAAGTCTGCGCTGGGGAACACGGCGTGCGCGTGACCAAACATAATGGCGTCGATGCCCGGCACCTGGCTTAAGTAGTAAACCGAGTTTTCAGCCAGCGCATGATAAGGTTCGCTGGACAGCCCGGAGTGAGGGATCGCGACAACAACATCGGCCCCCTCTTTGCGCATCTGCGGCACCCATTTCTTCGCCGTTGCAGTGATATCGTCAACGGTCACTTTGCCCGTCAGATTGGTTTTGTCCCAGGTCATGATCTGCGGTGGCACAAAGCCGATATAGCCCACCTTCAGGGTATGTGTTTTGCCGTCACGGTCGCGGACGTCGACCGCCTTAATCAGATACGGGGTAAACAGTGGTTTCCCACTTTTCACATCGATGACATTGGCATTGATATAAGGGAAGCGCGCGCCGTGAATAGCCTTTCTCAGGTAGTCGAGACCGTAGTTAAACTCATGGTTACCCAGGTTTCCGACGCTGTAATCGAGGGTGTTCATCGCCTTATACACCGGATGGACATCGCCGTCCTTCAGGCCTTTAGCCGCAATATAATCCCCCAGCGGGCTGCCCTGAATCACATCACCATTATCGACCAGTACGCTATTGGTGGCCTGCTGGCGTGCGCTGGCAATCAGTGAGGCAGTACGAACCAGCCCGTATTTTTCCGTGGGCTGATCTTTGTAATAATCGAAGTCCATCATATTACTGTGCAGATCGGTGGTTTCCAGAATGCGGAAATCAACCGTGGCGGCCATCAGCGAATGGCTGACAAACAACGCGGTCAGCGTGAGGCAAGTCTTGAACATGTTATTTCCCTCTATGTTCCGGTTTAAACTTTGGTAACCCTCTCAGAATAGTGTGAAATTGTGTCGTGTCACGACAGGAAATTGTGATGATGCTCGCGTATTTAGCCTCCTGGAGGGCATGTGGCACAGCGCACTACCCGGTACAGGATAATCTGGTCGAAAATGGCAGGAAAGCGTGTTCCATCACAGCAGGTAAGTTATGCTGTTGAAAACAAATGGCTAACCCAGTGCGTTACCCACGGTAGTACGACTCACAGAGTGAACTGCTATCCTCAATAGAGGGGCGTTAAGGTTTACACAGCGGTGGCCGTGATAACGCCAGGCAATCAGGAGGTGAACAGTGTTAGAAAAAATTTGCCAGATGGCTCGTGAAGCAGGCGATGCCATTATGCGAGTCTATGATGGCGAGGCCCCGCTGGATGTGGCGCACAAATCGGATGACTCACCCGTGACAGCGGCCGATATTGCCGCACATAAAGTGATCGTTGCCGGGCTGGCGGCGCTGACGCCGGATATTCCCGTATTGTCAGAAGAAGATCCGGCAGGTTGGGATGTGCGTCAGCACTGGCAGCAATACTGGCTGGTTGATCCGCTGGATGGCACCAAAGAATTTATCAAACGTAACGGTGAGTTCACGGTTAACATCGCACTGATTCAGCAGGGAAAACCGGTGCTTGGCGTGGTGTATGCGCCGGTGCTGAAGGTGATGTACTCTGCGGAACAGGGTAAAGCCTGGAAAGAGGAGGGCGGCCATAAGGTGCAGATTCATGTGCAGGATGCGCGTCCGCCACTGGTGGTCATTAGCCGTTCTCATGCGAAGTCTGACGAAGAGCTGAAAGAGTACCTGGCGCAGATGGGTGAGCACCAGACCACCGCGATTGGGTCATCGTTAAAATTCTGCCTGGTGGCAGAAGGACAGGCACAGCTCTATCCACGTTTTGGACCCACAAATATCTGGGACACTGGTGCAGGTCACGCGGTCGCGCTGGCAGCAGGCGCACATGTGACGGACTGGCAGGGGAAAACCCTTGATTACACTCCGCGTGAATCCTTCCTCAACCCGGGTTTCCGCGTCTCGATCTATTGATTCACGGGATACCGGTTAAAGGGCCGATCGGAATAAGATCGGCCCCTGGAGACTTTTTCAGTGTCACGGCGTTAATGCAACAACTCTCTTAATAACGCTATCACCGTTTTCACTTCCTCCTGGGTCAGCGCCCCTTCTTTAACGAAGCGTACCCGCGCATCTTTATCCAGTACCACAATGACCGAACCTCCCCCCGCCAGCTGCCAGGCCTGATGGACTGCGCCATCGCTGTCGACGATAAACTGCGACCAGGGGAACTGCTGTTTATTACTCTCAATGCTGCTGCGCACAAACATACCCGTGCCGGGGATTGCATCATCAGTATTCACAATGGTGGTGGTCTGGTAATGGTCATGCGGGAAATTGGCGGCCTTAATCGCTTCTATCAGCGCGGCATTTTGCTCTTTTGCTGAAGAGCGACCGGCAATATGTTGGATCACTCTCACTTTTCCGGCTAGCTGCGCGCTGTTCCAGTTTTTGTAGCTAAATTTCTGCTCTTTGAACAACAACTCTCCTCTATCAGCGACGCCAACGGCGGCTACGCGTTCGCCAACATGGATATTATGCGCCAGCGTGGTGAAGGGCAGCAGCAGGCAAAGCATTGCCGTGAAAATACGGATTCCTGTCATGGTCGCTCCTGTGTGTTTAGTGGTCTGATCAGTTAGTCATGCTACTGAAATAATATGCGCGGATGATGCTGCTGTCGCATCGGGATAACATCTTTGCAACACACCGCACAAATCCCCGTGTATTGAAGGTTTATACTGTGTGCGTGCGGTCAGGTAACAGAGAGTTCTGTCATGATGTGTAAACACAGTAAAAAAATTCAATTTTAGGAACATTGGAAGCAAACGATGTTCTATAGTACAGGCACTTTGCGTTTCACTGGTTCGTGCCGAGATTGGCAACGACGAGGCGTACTTACTCTTCAGGAGTTGAACGAGAATGAAGATCTTCCAGCGATATAACCCATTACAGGTCGCTAAATACGTTAAAACGCTGTTCCGTGGGCGGTTGTATATCAAGGATGTCGGTGCGTTTGAGTTTGATAAGGGCAAGATCCTTATCCCGCGCGTCAAAGATAAGCAGCACTACAGCGTGATGTCGGAGGTTAACCGGCAGGTCCTCAGATTACAGACCGAATTTAACTGACAAAAAAGGCGCGAAAGCGCCTTTTTTTGTGTCCTGCCCCTGGCTTACGAAACGATGTCTTCCGGGTCTTTCGGCAGTGCTGGCGTTGTGGGGCGTGCATCAATACGCGTGACCAGCAGCTGGTCAATGCGGTAACTGTCGATATCCACCACTTCAAACTTAAAGCCATGGAATTTCACGAAGTCAGTGCGTTTCGGGATTTTACGCAGCATAAACATCATAAAGCCGCCAATCGTCTCGTAGTTGCCTGATTGCGGGAATTCATCGATATGCAGCACGCGCATGACATCATCAATGGGGGTTCCGCCCTCAACCAGCCATGAGTTCTCATCACGGGCGACAATCTGCTCTTCCAGCCCCTGACCAACCAGATCGCCCATTAGCGTGGTCATCACGTCGTTCAGCGTGATAATGCCGACTACCAGCGCATACTCATTCATGATCACCGCGAAGTCTTCCCCGGCGGCTTTAAAGCTCTCCAGCGCTTCTGATAGCGTCAGCGTATCCGGTACGATCAATGCCGAACGGATTTGCAGGCCGCTGTTCAGCGTCATGCTCTGATTACCCAGCACGCGCAGCAACAGCTCTTTTGAGTCGACATAACCGACGATATGGTCAATATCTTCATTACACACCAGGAACTTCGAGTGCGGATGGCGGGCAATCTTTTCTTTCAGGCTGCTCTCGTCTTCGTGCAGGTCGAACCACACCACGTTTTCACGTGATGTCATCGAAGAGGGCACGGTACGCGATTCCAGCTCAAACACGTTCTCAATCAGTTCATGTTCCTGCTTACGCAGCACCCCGGCCAGCGCACCGGCTTCTACGACCGCATAGATATCGTCAGAGGTGATGTCATCTTTGCGCACCAGCGGGATTTTGAACAGGCGGAAAAGGATGTTGGCCCCGCCGTTAAAGAACCACACCAGCGGACGGAACAGGAACAAGCAGAAGCGCATCGGGTTGATAATTTTCAGCGCCATAGTTTCTGGCGCGATCATCCCCAGACGCTTAGGGAACAGGTCGGCAAACAGGATAAACAGGCTGGTGACCAGCGTGAAGGAACAGATAAAGCTGATGCTCTCCGCCATTTCCGGCGTTGTAACGCGTTCGAACAGGGTGCGGAAAGCGGGAGAAAATGCAGAATCACCGACAATACCACCGAGGATGGCCACGGCATTCAGGCCAATCTGCACCACGGTAAAGAACATGCCAGGGGTTTCCTGCATCTTCAGTACGCGTTGTGCGTTGATATTGCCTTCGTCGGCCAGTAGCTTCAGTTTGATTTTGCGGGCAGCCGCCAGCGAGATTTCAGAAAGAGAGAAAAACGAGCTGATCGCAATCAGCAGTACAATGACAAGAAAGCTGTCTAACATAAAGCATCCATTAGTTGGCTCATCTCAGTGGGCAATCAGAAACACCATCGCGCAGACGAAGAAGGCCGGGTTAATCACTTGTCATTTTTGGCCTGGGCAGCGCGCAGTCAGTTTATTCTGCGATCATCACATCAGGGATTACAGCGATTCAGGGCTATCCGTGCCAAAAATGTCTGCGGTTCGGCCAGTGCCGGAGCAGAAGGGTAATCAGGCCGCGGAGCGGCTTGTGGAGAGATTATAGCTGTGGCGTCGAGCGCTTACAATTGTGGCAGCGATGTTTGAGTGAGCAGGTCTCTCTACGTGGAAAATGGGGATAGACTTGTCTGATACTGATACCACGTTACACCCCTTTTACGGCTAATCGCGATCCTGTATTGTAACGCAGCGTAACGTTGTAGAGAATAATGACAAAATTTGCCTTATGTTCAGGTTGATCGCGCGTAAATAATAAGTAAGGTGATGCGAATGCATTCCCTTTGAACGATTCGCGAATTATTTTTACCAGAGTAAGCCCATTGGATTGCGGGCTGGCAATAAAAACGGGAGTAAGTGTGCCACGAATTCATGTGTACGGCATGTTCTGCCTGCTGATCGTCGCGCCTGTGACACAGGCTGCGAATGTTCGTTTGCAGGTCACAGGGTTATCCGGGGAATTACAGAAGAACGTCAGGGCGCGTTTATCCACTATTACCAATGATGAAGTTACCTCCGATGGTCGCTTTCGTGCACGCGTCAGCGATGCAGTAAAAGAGGGCCTGAAGGCGCTGGGGTATTACGAACCGCAGATCGAATTTGAACTGCAGCCACCGCCTGCAGGCGGGAAACGCCAGGTGTTACTGGCGAAGGTCACGCCGGGTGAACCGGTGAAAATCGCCGGAGAAACGGTGATTCTGCGTGGGGGTGCCCGCACGGATGAAGACTACCAAAAGCTGGTGCGGGACGGTAAGCCCAAACTGGGAACCGTGCTCAACCACAGCGACTATGAGAAATTTAAAGGCTCCCTGAGCAACATGGCGCTGCGTAAAGGCTATTTTGACGGTGATTACCGCAAAAGCGAGCTGGGGGTGTCTGTGGAACGGCGTGAGGCGTTCTGGGATCTCGATTATGACAGTGGCCAACGTTACCGTTTTAGCGATGTCAGCTTTGAAGGTTCGCAGATCCGCGACGACTACCTGCAGAACCTGGTACCTTTTAAAAAAGGCGATTATTACAATTCGCGTGATTTAGCCGAACTTAACCGACGTTTATCCGCAACCGGCTGGTTTAACTCGGTGGTGGTGGCGCCCGAATTTGAGAAAGGACGTGACAGCAAGATGCTGCCGCTGCATGGCGTTGTATCGCCGCGCACCGGGAACACCATTGAAACCGGCCTCGGTTACTCGACGGACGTCGGCCCGCGCGTCAAAGCTACGTGGAAAAAGCCTTGGGTGAATGACCGCGGGCACAGCTTCAGCACCAGCGCCAACATCTCTGCACCAGAGCAGCAGTTAGATTTCAGCTATAAAATGCCATTGCGTAAAAGTCCGCTGGAGCAGTATTACCTGTTGCAGGGCGGGCTGAAGCGCACTGACCTCAACGATACCAAAGCAGACTCCACCACGCTCGCGGCCTCACGCTACTGGGACAGTTCCAGCGGCTGGCAGCGCGCCGTCAACCTGCGCTGGAGCCTCGACCACTTTACCCAGGGCAGCGTGACCAACACCACGATGCTGATTTATCCGGGCGTCAGCGTTAACCGTACCCGCTCACGCGGTGGCCTGATGCCGACTTGGGGCGATTCACAGCGCTACTCGCTGGATGTCTCTGATACCACCTGGGGTTCGGATATCGACTTCGCCGTGATTCAGGCTCAGAACGTGTGGATCCGCACATTGCAGGATAAACACCGCTTTGTGGTGCGAGGCGGCCTCGGCTGGATTGAAACCAACGACTTCGAAAAAGTCCCACCGGACCTGCGCTTCTTCGCCGGGGGCGACCGCAGTATTCGTGGCTATAAATACAAAGGTATTTCACCGCGTGACGATGAAGACAAACTGACCGGGGCCTCCAAACTCGCCACCGGTTCACTGGAGTACCAGTACAACGTCACCGGTAAATGGTGGGGTGCGGTATTTATTGACTCGGGTGAAGCAGTCAACGACATCAAACAGAGTAATTTCAAAACCGGTGCGGGCTTTGGCGTGCGCTGGCAGTCGCCGGTCGGGCCGATCAAAGTGGATATCGCCCGCCCGATTGGCGATCAAGACGATCGTGATATTCAGTTTTACATTGGGTTGGGGCCTGAACTATGAAGTGGTGGAAAAAGGGCCTGATTGGCGTTCTGATTTTTATTGTGCTGCTGTTTGGCGGCGTTGCCTTCTTACTCGGCACCACCACTGGCCTGCATCTGGTGCTGAACGGTGCTGCACGTTGGGTGCCGGGGCTGGATATCCAGCATGTGAAAGGCGGATGGCGTGATTTGACCCTGAGTGGCGTGAAGTATGAGATGCCGGGTGTGACGGTCAACGCGGGTGAGTTTCATCTGGCGCTGCGCCTCGGCTGCTTGAAACAGAGCGCGTTCTGCGTCAACGACCTCTCACTGAAGGACGTTAACGTGGTGGTGGACAGCAAGCAGATGCCCCCTCCGGCCAATCCGCCCGTAGAGGAAGAGAGCAGCGGCGGGGATATCAGCACGCCGTATCCACTCACGCTCAGCAGGCTGGCCCTGCACAACATCAATCTTAAAATCGACGATACGGCTATTTCGCTGGCAGATTTCACCAGCGGACTGCACTGGCAGGACCGTGCCATGACGCTGACGCCGACCCATATTCAGGGGCTGCTGATTGCGCTGCCGAAGGCCGCCAAAGTGGCCAACGAGCAGATTGTCCAACCGAAAGTACAGCAGCCCACCGCCGATGAACCACCGCTGGGTGAAACGCTGAAAGCGATGTTTGCCAAGCCTCTGTTGCCGGATCTGCCGGCGTTTTCCCTGCCGCTGGACGTGGATGTGCAGGAAGTGCTCGGTGAGCAGCTGCGCATTACGGGTGATACCGATATCGCCGTAGAACGCCTGCTGCTGAAAGCAAAAACCGAAAATAACCAGCTCCAGTTGCTGGCGCTGGATGTTGACTCGCCACAGGGGCAGCTTACCGCTCAGGGCCAGGCGACACTGAGCGGTAACTGGCCGGTCAACCTTACCCTCTACAGCCAGCTTAACGTCGATCCGATCAAAGGCGAGAAGATCAAAATGACGTTGGGCGGAGGCTTGCGCGATACGCTGAAGCTGGGGGTGAATCTTTCCGGTCCGGTTCGTGCGCAGTTGGATGCGGATACACGGCTGGCAGAAGCCGGTCTGCCGCTCAATATCACGCTGCAAAGCCCGCAGCTGCGCTGGCCGCTGGATGGGCAGGCGCAGTATCAGGCGGATAATTTCAACTTCAGCTTTAAAGGCAAAGCCACCGACTACGTGATGTCCCTGAAAGCGGCACTTCAGGGGCAGGGCATCCCGCCTGCCACGCTGACGCTGAATGGCAAAGGTAACGTCGAGCAGTTCTCGCTGGATAAACTGCGTCTGGCCGCCTTGCAGGGCTATACCGATCTGACGGCGCTGGTGGACTGGAGTAAAGCCATCAGCTGGCGTAGTGAATTGACGCTATCCGGCATCAATACGGCAAAACAGTACCCGGACTGGCCTGCAAAGCTGGACGGTAAAATTACCACGCGGGGCAGCCTGTACGGCGGTAGCTGGCAGATACGTGTGCCGGAGCTGAAGCTCAAGGGCAATGTGCGTAATAACGCGGTCAGTGCTGACGGAACCTTGTACGGCAACAGTTACAACCAGTGGGATATTCCCGGTATTAAACTGGTACTGGGGCGTAACAACGTCAATCTGAAAGGATCGCTGGGCGATAAGCTGAACCTGGATGCTGACATTGATGCACAGCATCTGGATAATGCCTTGCCGGGTCTGGGCGGGGTTGCCAAAGGCACCCTCCGTGCCCGTGGCGACCTGAAAACACCGCAGTTGCTGGCCGATCTTACCGCCACAGGGTTGCACTGGCAGGCGATGCGCATTGCCCGCATCAAACTGGAGGGGGACGTCAGTTCGGGCGAACAGATTCAGGGCAAACTGAAACTGCGCGTTGAACAACTGAAGCAGGATGCGCTGGCAGTGAATCTGCTGACGCTGGATGCCAGCGGCACGGAAAAACAGCATCAGCTGAAGCTGAACGTTCAGGGTGAACCGGTCTCCGGTCAGTTAGCGCTCAGCGGTAGCTTTGACCGTGCTGCCCAACGTTGGAAGGGCAACCTGAATAACACCCGCTTTGACACGCCAGTGGGTGAGTGGCGCTTAACGCGCGCCATCGCGCTGGATTACCTCAATGCGAAGCAGACCGTCAGTATCGGCGCGCACTGCTGGCAGAACCCAAATGCTGAGCTGTGTGTGCCTGCCACGATTGAAGCCGGGCCATCAGGTCATGCGCGCGTGATGCTCAATCGCTTTAACCTGGCGATGATCAAGCCCTTCATGCCTGAAGCCACGCAGCTTACCGGGGTGTTCAGCGGCGATGCCGATGTCGCCTGGACCGCCGATGGAGCGCTGCCCACGGGGCGCGTGTCCCTGAAAGGGAATGGCGTGAAGGTGGAGCAGGATGTGCAGGGCAATACGCTGCCCATTGCCTTCAGCACGCTGAACCTGAATGCGGCCCTGAAAAATGGCCGTGCACAACTCGACTGGCTGATCCGCATTGCCAATAACGGTCAGTTGGATGGCAATGTACAGATTGCCGATCCCGCAGGCCGACGCACCCTGTCCGGTAACGTGAATATCACCAGCCTGTCGCTGGCAATGCTGAACCCGGCGCTGATGAAAGGGGAGAAAATTACCGGGGTGCTGAGCAGTAATCTGCGCCTGGGCGGTAATCTGCAAAAACCGCAGGTCTTCGGCCAGCTTGGGCTGAGTGGCGTGGACGTTGAAGGCAGCTTTATGCCGGTTGACCTGACCACCGCAAATCTGACGATGGCCTTCAACGGCATGAGTTCGACGCTTGAAGGGGTGATCCAGACTTCGCAAGGGCAAATCACGCTTAATGGTGATGCCGACTGGAACCAGCTCAATGCCTGGCGTGCGCGTATTGCGGCGAAAGGCGATAAAGTGCGTGTGACCGTGCCGCCGATGGTGCGGATGGACGTGTCACCGGACCTGGTGTTTGAAGCTACGCCTGACCTGTTTAATCTGGATGGTCGCGTGGATATACCCTGGGCGCGCATCACCGTGCAGGAAGTGCCGGAGAGTGCCGTGGGTGTTTCTTCTGATGAAGTGCTGCTGGATAAAGATCTGAAACCTGTTGCGCCAAAAACCAGCGGTATTCCGATCAACAGCAATCTGGTTATCCACGTCGGCAACAATGTGCGGCTGAGCGCCTTTGGCCTGAAAGCGAAACTAAACGGCGATCTGAAACTGGCGCAGGATAAACGCGGTCTGGGGCTGAATGGCCAGATTAATATCCCCTCCGGCCGCTTCCATGCCTACGGTCAGGATCTGATCGTCCGTAAAGGTGAGCTGCAATTCTCCGGCCCACCAGACCAGCCTTATGTGAACATTGAGGCGATTCGTAACCCGGAAGCCACCGAAGACGATGTGACGGCCGGGGTGCGCGTGACCGGACTGGCAGATGAGCCTAAGGTGGAAATCTTCTCCGACCCGGCGAAATCACAGCAGGAAGCGCTCTCTTATCTGCTGCGTGGACAGGGATTAGGGGCCACCGGCAGCGATAGTGATGCATTAACTTCAGCTCTCGTTGGATTGGGGGTTGCACAAAGTGGTCAGGTTGTGGGTAAAATCGGTGAGACCTTTGGTGTCAGTAATCTGGCGCTGGATACTGCAGGGGTTGGCGACAGCCAGCAAGTGCAGGTCAGCGGCTATGTGCTGCCGGGTCTACAGGTAAAATACGGTGTTGGCATATTTGATTCACTGGCGACGTTAACGCTGCGTTACCGCCTGATGCCCAAACTCTATTTGGAAGCCGTGTCTGGTATTGATCAGGCACTGGATGTGCTCTATCAGTTTGAGTTCTAGCAATGCGAATAATTGTCTATGGTAGCCTGCGGCGTAAGCAAGGTAACAGTCACTGGATGACGAACGGGCAGTGGTTGGGCGATCACCAGATCGACGGCTACGCACTTTACAGTCTTGGTCATTACCCGGGAGTTGTGGCGGGTGAGGGGCAGGTCTATTGCGAGGTTTACCGGATTGATGCGTCAACGCTGGGCGAGCTGGATGCGCTCAGAACCAAAGGCGGTGAGTACAAGCGTGAGCTGGTAAAAACCCCTTACGGGAGCGCCTGGCTGTACGTGTACCAGCGTTCAGTGGCGAGCAGGGAACGCATTGAAAGTGGCGACTGGCTGCTGCGAGAGAGCAAAAAGTAACCCATAAAAAAACACCGCTCAGTGAGCGGTGTTTTTTTTGGCATAACGGTGAACCGTTTCGCACTCTCAGCTTACTTCTTCGCAGCACGCTCGAAGGAAGAAACGATCTCAGCTTTAGCGGCTTCAACGCCTTCCCAGCCGTCAACTTTAACCCATTTGCCTTTTTCCAGCGCTTTGTACTGCTCGAAGAAGTGGGTGATCTGGCCGCGCAGCAGTTCTGGCAGGTCGTTCACATCCTGGATGTGCTCGTACTCTTTGCTCAGTTTGCTGTGTGGAACCGCAACAACTTTGGCATCTTCGCCAGATTCGTCGGTCATTTTCAGCACACCAACCGGACGGCAGCGGATCACAGAGCCAGGCTGTAACGGATATGGAGTCGGCACCAGTACGTCAACCGGGTCGCCATCCAGAGACAGAGTGTGGTTGATGTAACCGTAGTTGCACGGATAGAACATCGCTGTCGCCATGAAACGGTCAACGAACAGTGCGCCAGTCTCTTTGTCGACTTCGTATTTGATCGGTGAGGCATTTGCCGGGATCTCGATTACGACATAGATATCATCTGGCAGGTCTTTACCCGCGGGAACCAGGTTCAAGCTCATTGTGAATTCCTTCAATCATCTTAGGTTGAGTGCCGGGTATTATAGCCAACTGACCGTGAAAGTATCCCCCATTTTAGTCTGAAAATCGGTGTGTGTTTCCCCTCGCCAGGAGAAAATAGTGCCTCTGTCGGCCGAGGATTTTTGATGTCGTCTGACTCAGCGCCATCAGACCCCCAGTTTTGTTAGAATAAAAATCTATTGAGTTGTGTTAGTGAAGATTAAAAACCTATAGATGTAAAATTATTCCGATAACAATGCTTTTTTACATTTTTCTTCTTAATCTGTTTGCACTGCTTTGGAAGCAGGTGATGGCGAAGACGTCTTAGCACGTCTCGCAAGTTACCGGTTGTTCTTATTCTTACAAGTTACCGGTTGTTTTTATTCTTAATGGATTATTGCAATGAAACTGAAAAATATCACTTTGGCAGCGGCGATGCTGACCACTTTTGGCTTGAGCACTGCAGCCATCGCTGGCACCCAGGCAATCCTGACTGTAACGGGTAGCATTACACCTCCGTCCTGCGATATCAGCTTTGACGGCGGCGGCGCACTGGACTTTGGTGAAATCAACCCGGAGCTGCTGTCTGCGGATAAATCAACCTCGCTGGGGACAAAGAGCACCAAGCTGAATGTGAGCTGTGATTCGCCAACGCTGTTTGCCCTTAAATCAACGGACGTGGCAGAAAAGGCCGGTGAAGCGCTGATTAACGGTAAAAATGCGGGCGTTAACTTTAGTCTGGGCGCCACGAACGGCGGAAAACTGATTGGTGCCTATCACATCAATACCACTGCTCCGGGAACGCAGGTAGATGGCGCAGCCGCGGCTGGTTTTGCCTATTCAGCTAATAATGCACAGACTTGGACAAAAGGTGCTGAGCACTCATGGGAGAATTCAGGTACTGAGCTTATGGCTGTTGCTAATGGCACCGATATAAAACCAATTGCTGCTAAAAATGTCAGCTTTGGTATGTCGGTAACCCCGTATATCTCACCGGCTTCAGATCTGGGCTCGACGGACGATATCACCCTGGCGGGTAATGCCACTTTCGATCTCGTTTATCTGTAATGTCACCACCCGCTGGCGTGCAAGCGCGGCGGTAGGAATGTCATCCTTTTTTTTTGCCTGATGGAACAAGCACAATGAAACTGAACAAAATCACCCTGGCAGCAGCAATGCTGACCACCCTTGGCCTGAGCACTACCGCAATGGCGGCCAGCCAGGCCTCCCTGAACGTCACTGGCACCATGAAGCCACCGTCCTGCGACATTAACTTTGACGGCGGTGCTGAGATGGACTTTGGTGAAATCAACAGCGCCAGTCTGTCTGCAGATAAATCAACTGCTCTGACCTCTAAAGCTACTAAGCTAAACGTCAGCTGTGGTGCGCCAACGCTGTTTGCGATTAAAGCCACGGATACCGCAGAGCTGGCGGGTGAAGCGCCTATTGATGGTAAAGTCGAGGCCTATAACTTCTCGCTGGGTGCGACATCAGAAGGGAAAAGCATTGGTGCATTTAGGGTGCAAACCAATAAAGATCAAAGTCTGGTCGATGGCGTTGCTGCTACCCGGGTTGTTTCTTCCTTTGACAACGGTGAGAGCTGGAGCAGTGTACCTAAAAAAATCTGGAGTAATGGTCCACAGCTGATTGCAGTAACGGCGGGTACTGCAGCGCTGCCATCGGCTGCCAAATCTGTTGTGATGGATATCGCTGTGACTCCATATATTGCTCCGCGAGCTAACCTGGGGAGTGGTGATAAAGTCACTCTGGCGGGTAATACCACCTTCGATCTTGTTTATCTCTAATACGTTCTGATTATTTCGGAGTATCGCTATGAATATATGGCGATACTCCTGTTGATTTTTTTACGGAGTGTCCATGTTAAATTTTAAATCCACATTTTGCGCCATGCTGGCGCTGTTGCTGGCATTGCCCGCAGCGGCGGTCATGAAACCTGAAACCTCAATGGTGCTTATTCAGGAAGAGGATGGCGGTGGCAGTATTAATGTTACCAACACCAGCGACAGTGAGTCATTACTGTATGTTAAGATCTATGATCTGCCGGACGATAAACAGCCACAGTTGCTGGTCACCCAGCCGGTCACCCGCGTGGCCGCCGGGCAGGTACAGCGTGTACGTTTTGTTCTGAACACCAGCGCACCGCTGACCCGCGAGCATATGAAACGCGTGATGATTGAAGGTATCCCGCCGCAGAATGGCAGCGCCAAAAACACCATCGGACTGAATATTCGTCAGGATATTCCCATTATTATTCATCCGAAGGGCCTGCCAGTGCTGGCGGATCCATGGAAGTTACTCGAATGGTCGGTGGATGGGGGGGTGCTAAACGTCGCCAACCCCAGTGCTTATGTGGTGCGTCTTGCCCAGGAAGTGACACTGCTCCCCTCCTTCAAAAAAACGAAGCTGGAGAAAACCTATATTCTTCCCGGGGAAAAAATCAAGGTCAGCGAAGCGGATGCCGCAGCGTTAAAAAATAGCAGCGAGATACAGATTACCAGTCTGTCTAAATATGGTTACCTGGTCGGCGACTTTAAATTACCATTAAGTCATAATGACTGAGTTTATATTTATTTCCTCTGGTGTTCTGCTGGTTCCTCTCCGATTTAATAATTAATTCAGTGATATGGATATATCACTGAATTAATTAGCATCACTGTGTCGCAAGGTAGCGCGGAAAAATAAAATGCGTAGTGCTGATATTGCTCTGTTAACAGCAGGGATGCTGTTTGCCGTCTCTCCGGTAGCCGCTGACTATAATAAGCAGGGCCTGATTAATCGCGGTATCGATCCGGATATTCTTAATTCGCTCGAGCCCCCGACGTTGCCTGGCCCCGCACCGGTACCTGAGCATCACGCAGCCCCGTCTGCGAAACCGGCGGTTTACAGTCTGCAAAGTCTGAAGGGACGCGGCCTGGATCCTGAGCTGTTAAAAAATCTCGATCGACAGAACAGTTTCCCTGGTGGCGACAGTGTGGTCGATATCCGCGTGAACGGTGAATTTAAAGGCGCGTTTAAAGTGCATTTTAATCCACAGGGGCAACTGTGTTTTAACGCCGCGCTGTTTTCTCAGCTCGACCTGGTGACGCCTGATGCGCTGGCCGACACTGAGGATGCGGAGTGCTATAACTGGGCGCAGCAGGCGCCGGATATTAATATTAAATATGAACCTGAAGTGCTGGCGGTCAGTCTTGCCGTGCCGCAGTCGATGCTACTGGTGGGTGGGGCTGAACTGAAAGGGGAAGAGGGCGGTAGCGCGGCGATTGTCAATTATGATTATTTTAGCGTCATGAACCGCAGCACGATGGGCAGCAGTCGCTACAGCTATTTATCTCTGCAAAGTGGCGTTAACGTCAATAACTGGCTGCTGCGCAGCCGCCAGCAATTTCAGCAAAGCGAGAGCGGTACGAGCGGCGAAATCAGTTCGATTTATGTACAACGATTTTTCCCAGCCATTAATAAAATATTTCAGCTGGGTGAGATCTCGGTCAGCAACAGCCTGTTCCAGGTCAGCGACATCAAAGGAATACAGCTGACTCCGGACCAGGGATTGATCAACAGCGCTGGCGGTTCCGGCGTTGTGGTGACCGGGATGGCCAGCACGCCGCAGGCACGGGTTGAAGTTCGACAGTACGGGATGCTGATTTACAGCACGCTGGTGCCGGCCGGGGCCTTTACGCTGGATAACGTGCCGATCAAAAACCGCAATGCTGACCTTGAAGTATCCGTCTATGAAACCGATGGTCAGGTACAGCACTTTACGGTGGCAGCCAGCCAGATGCTGGCAGATAACCTCACCCGTCCCCAGGGGTACTCACTGGCGTTGGGCAAGGTGAATGAACGCTATAACGATAATGGCGTTGCACCGATGTTGGCGACACTGACCCAGCAGTGGCAGCCCGCTTCCTGGCTTTCATTGCAGAGCGGTGTGCTGCTATCAGAGAAATATCAGTCGCTGGCGGCGGCGGCGACCATCGTGCCATTCCCACAGGCACAGCTTAACAGCCAGATGGTGGTGGCAAAAGATGACTACAACCAAATCCGCAGCAGCCAGATGTCGCTGAGTGCGAACTACCAGCTGTCGGGATCGCTGACTCTTGGGGCAGGTGTAACGAAAAGTTCGCCAGATTTTGCCTCGCTGAGTGAAGCCAGTCAGCGTCAGCCGGAGAATTTCAGCAATGCAAATACACAGTACAGCCTGTCGCTGGCCTGGTCACCCTGGAATCTGGGGACCTTTTCCTTCAGCCACAGTGAGTCCAACCGCTATGGTCAGTCGGGGAAGTATAGTTATGACATGCTGAGCTGGAACAAACGTCTGGGTAAGGTACAGATGAACGTCAGTGCCTCACGCGGTGGGGGCTATAGCGGCAGTAATCAGCAGTTGGCGGTGAACTTCAGTCTGCCGCTGGGCCGCCAGCAGTTAAGCAATTATTACCGCAGTGCCAATGGGCGCGGGCGCTATGGCAGCCAGCTCTCAGGCTCGCTCAGTGAGAACTCAGGTTATCGACTGTCAACGGACCGGGATATGGTCAGTCAGGAGCAGTCGCTCAGCGGCGGCGTGAACGCCAACCTGCATTACACCAGCATGCGAGCGGCGGCGACCCGCAACGGCAGCCGGTCGGAAAGCTACTCGCTGGGAGCCAGCGGGGGCATGGTGCTGCATGGTAATGGCCTGACGTTCTCGCCGAATGCGGTGGGGGATACTTTCGGCATTATTGAGCTGAATGAAAAAATTGCCGGGGTTGAGATCAGTACACCAGGCGGCAAAGCCTGGACCGATTTCACCGGGCGGGCTATTGCGCCCACCCTCAGCCCGTGGCGTAACAACAGCATTGATATTAATACCGAAAGTCTGCCGAAGAAAATTGATGTTGCCAACGGTCATCAGAGCGCCACGCTGGCGCGAGGAACGGTGAAAACGCTGGGCTATGCCATTATCACCACCAACCGACTCTTGCTGGAGTTGTCGCTGGCCAATGGTGAATTATTACCGCGCGGTAGCCGGATATGGGATGAGCATAAAAACTTTCTTGCCGCCGTCATTGATGATGGCGTGGTGTTTCTTTCCAGTGCACCAAAAAAAGCCACGCTGTTTGCTGATATTGCCGGCATGGATAAACGTTGTTCGTTCAGTTATGACACGACAGATCAGGAATCTGAGAATGTATTATATGAAAAAGTTACCACTAAATGCTTGTAAGTACGGTTTTTTTGTCGCGTTGGTATTGGCCCTCTGCCCGTCACTGGTAGCAGCGGAATGCAGCATTACGACCGGCTCATCGGCCATTAATTATGGCCGCGTTAATGAGCATATCATGCGCGGATCGGCTGGGAAGCAAGTTCTGGCAGCACGTGAAGTGCAGGTCAATGTTGACTGTGACGATGCGCAGGTGATGAGTCTGCGTTTTGGCAGCAGCGATCCGCAGGCATTTACCTTTGGCCGTGACGGTAAGCTGGATGTCCGTCTTTCAGGGCTGACAATGGACGGCCGGGCTATTTCGTTTCTGGACTTTACCCGCAGTGAAGAGCGCAACCGTCGCCAGCAGATGACCAGCCTGCAGCCAGGCAGCCAGATTGTCACGGCAGATGTGGGCAGGCACCTTAATTTCAAACTGACCCTGCGGCCCATCTTTAACCACGGACTGTTTTCCATTAGCGATCTACAGGAAATCAGCAGCGATATTACGGTGAGCGTTGACGACTAGTCTTGGTGAGTTCTTCTGCTTATGGCAGGGCGTCCCTTGATCACGGCAGGGTGTAGTTTGGCTTAATGTAAAACATTAGTTTTTCATGGTCATTTTTTTTCTGCACTCTCCAGATGTTCTTTTTTGTGGCGTCCTGTTTTGTCTTTAGTTGATGAGTTTATCGCTATCGGTGTTTGTTTCATTGAATGAAAATACTTCAACTTATTGTATTTGTTTTTTTTATTAATGATTTTAGTGAGTGGGGTTCTCTGGTTTTTTTCTGGAAAATATTCACTATTTTGATGTGCTAAATCATGCATTATCCAATTTGGTTAAAGATAATTCCCGTTAGTGCCGATAACTTCGTCGATTTTAAGGACCAGAATTGACCAGACTTCACACTATCGGGAAATGATCATGCTTAAGAGAATCTCAATACGTACGGGTTTATTGTCGTTACTTGCCATGATGACGCTGTTGCTTTTAGTGGTTAGCGTCATGGGTATTATCGCGATTCAAAAGGGAAATCGCTCACTGGATGTCATCAATCGCATCCAGGGCATTGAGTTGAACGCGCTGTATATGAGCAATGGCAATCTGTTGCGTACCCGCGCCACCGCTGCGCTGGCAGTGCATAAAATGGAAGTTGGCCTGCCGGATGAAGCGGCAAAAATAGCCACACGCTCCGCCAGTTACGTGGCTTTATCGCAACAGGAGCTGAAACGATTCATTGATGCCGGAACCGTGACGGAACATGGCAGAATTCTTGCGGAAGCCGTGGTGGCAGCCCATCAGGATTACCTCGTCAATGGCATCACGCCGTTGATGAATGCGCTGCAAAAACAGAATGTCGATGATTACTACAGCGTGCTGGAAGGTAATCTCTCTGATGTTGCGGGCAAATTCTCTGGCGCAGTAGCGGATTTCGGTACTTATGCTGACGAAGTCAGCGCAACGCAGATGGCTCAGGCGGCACGCAGTCAAACCATGATGACCGTTCTGATTGTGGTGAGTGGTGCGCTGACATTGCTGCTGGTGGCGCTGGCATGGGGGATCCTGCGCATGCTGTTGCTGAAGCCACTGGATCACGCCATCAGGCATCTGGAACATGTGGCGGGCGGAGACCTGACGCAAACGGCACCGGAAAGTGGTGACAATGAACTGGGCCGTTTAAATGCTGCCCTGGGAGCAATGCAGCAGTCGCTTCAGCATTCGGTAGGCCTGGTACGCGATGCCAGTTTGCAAATCGATATCGGCAGCCGCGAACTCTCCTCGGGCAACCTTAACCTCTCTCAGCGTACCGAAGAGTCGGCGGCATCACTGGAACAGACTGCCGCGAGCATGGAGCAGCTCACCGCCACGGTGAAGCAGAATGCGGATAACGCCCAGCAGGCACACCTTCTGGCTCGCGCCGTCTCTGATACCGCCGATCGCGGTGCGGAAGTGGTGTGCTACGTGATGGAAAAAATGGGGGAAATCTCCAACAGCTCACAGCGTATTGGCGACATTCTTGGTGTGATCGACGGTATCGCCTTCCAGACCAATATTCTGGCGCTGAATGCCTCTGTAGAAGCGGCGCGTGCCGGTGAGCAGGGACGCGGTTTTGCCGTTGTTGCGACGGAGGTGCGTAACCTGGCACAGCGCAGTGCGACGGCGGCGAAGGAGATCCGTACGCTGATTAGCGAGTCGCAGATCCGCGTCAACGAAGGTTCCGATATGGCGACCAAAGCCGGTGAAACTATGGATGAAATCTCAACGGAAGTGATGCGAGTGACCACGCTGATGAAAGAAATTTCCAGCGCCTCGCAGGAACAGAGTCGCGGTATTGAGCAGGTCAATCAGGCGGTGACGCAAATGGACGAAGTCGCGCAGCAGAACGCCGCGCTGGTGGAAGAAGCCGCCGCCGCCACCCAGTCGCTGGAAGAGCAGTCTCAGCAGTTAGTGCAAACAATGGCACTATTTAAGGTGGCCCAGGTGGCATAAATTGCCGGGATGATTTTTCGCTTGTTCCGCAATGACAAAGGGCGGACCTGAAAAAAGGTCCGCCCCTGGAAGTCATTACGTTTACTGCTTAGTTATCCGGGAACTCACGCAGGAAACGTTCGGTATCATCGACCATATGGTCATTGCCGACGAAGAACGGTGAACGTTCATGCAGGCTTTCTGGCACCAGATCCAGAATACGGTTTTTGCCGTCAGAGGCTTTACCACCTGCCTGTTCCGCGAGGAACGCCATCGGGTTGCACTCATACAGCAGGCGCAGCTTACCTTTCGGGTAGCTGGCAGTGCTTGGGTAGAGGTAGATCCCGCCTTTCAGCAGGTTACGGTGGAAGTCTGCCACCAGTGAACCGATGTAGCGTGAGGTATAAGGGCGTCGGGTGGCGGCATCCTCTTCCTGACAGAATTTCAGGTATTTTTTCACACCCTGCGGGAAGCGGATGTAGTTACCTTCGTTGATGGAATAGGTGTAACCCTTTTCTGGGAAGGTCATACGTTCCGCACTCAGGCAGAACACGCCCAGTGACGGGTCGTAAGTAAAGGCATGTACGCCACAGCCAGTGGTATAAACCAGCATGGTGGAAGAGCCGTAAACCACGTAACCGGCGGCAACCTGCTGGCTGCCAGGCTGCAGGAAGTCCTCTTCGGTGACCGGCGTACCCGGAGGGGTAAGACGACGGTAGATGGAGAAAATTGTTCCGACCGAAACGTTTACATCAATGTTCGAGGAGCCGTCGAGAGGATCCATCAGCACCACGTACTTGCCGTTTTCAGCGCCTTCAAAGATCACGAACTCATCTTCTTCTTCAGACGCGATACCGGCAACAATGCCACGGGCCTTCAGTGCGGCTTTTAGCTTCTCATTGGCAAACAGATCGAGCTTCATCTGCTCTTCGCCCTGAATATTTTCAGCGCCGCTGGCACCCAGAATATCGACGAGGCCAGCTTTATTAATATCGCGGTGGATGATCTTCGCGCCCAGCTTGATCGCGGAGAGCAAAGCGGTCAGTTCACCCGTTGCGTGCGGAAAGTCGTGTTGCTTCTCGACGATAAATTCGCCTAACGTTTTCATAACACAATCCCTGAATCTGCGGTTGAGTAGCAGCTTGATTCACAAACTGCCAACGTATGCGTACGCAGTTTAGCCGATTGAATGCTAAAGAACATAGGGCAAATCCGTTTCTTCCGCACGATGAGGGCGTTACACTAAGGCCGACCTTTTACGAAACGGACCTTTTATGCGTATTCATATCCTCGGTATCTGCGGCACCTTTATGGGGGGACTGGCGATGCTGGCCCGCGCGCTCGGCCATGAAGTCACCGGCTCTGATGCTAACGTTTACCCGCCAATGAGCACGTTGCTGGAAAAGCAGGGTATTGATTTAATTCAGGGTTATGATGCTTCTCAGCTCGATCCCGCACCGGACCTGGTGATCATCGGTAACGCGATGACCCGGGGAAATCCCTGTGTGGAAGCGGTACTGGAGCGCAATATTCCTTATCTCTCTGGCCCACAGTGGCTGCATGACTTTGTGCTGCGCGATCGCTGGGTGATTGCGGTAGCCGGAACCCACGGGAAAACCACCACAGCGGGCATGGCTGCGTGGATTTTACAGGCCTGCGGCTATGAACCCGGTTTTGTGATCGGTGGTGTGCCTGGAAACTTCGAGGTATCTGCGAATTTAGGAAAAAGCCCATTCTTTGTGATTGAGGCGGATGAGTACGACTGTGCGTTCTTCGACAAGCGCTCGAAGTTCGTTCATTACTGCCCGCGCACGCTGATCCTGAACAACCTCGAATTCGACCATGCGGATATTTTTGACGATCTGCGTGCCATTCAGAAGCAGTTCCACCATCTGGTCCGTATCGTGCCAGGCCAGGGGAAAATTATCCTTCCAGAACATGATGCTAACCTGAAACAGGTGATCGCGATGGGCTGCTGGAGCGAGCAGGAAACTGTGGGCGATAACGGCCGCTGGCAGGCGAAGAAACTGTCGCCAGATGCCTCGCACTGGGAAGTGCTGCTGGACGGTGAGCGTGTGGCGGAAGTGAACTGGTCGCTGGTGGGTGAGCACAACATGCATAACGGCATGATGGCGATTGCTGCGGCACGTCATGTTGGTGTGAAACCGGAAGATGCGGGCCGTGCGCTGAACGACTTTATCAACGCGCGTCGTCGTCTGGAGCTGCGTGGGGAGAGTAACGGCATCAAGGTTTACGATGACTTTGCCCATCACCCAACGGCAATCCTCGCGACGCTGGCAGCGCTGCGCGGAAAAGTCGGTGGTACTGCGCGCATTCTGGCTGTGCTGGAGCCCCGTTCGAATACCATGAAAATGGGTATCAGTAAGGACGATTTAGCCCCGGCGCTGGGGCGCGCTGATGAAGTGTTCCTGTATCAACCGCACCACATTCCGTGGCAGGTCGCTGAAGTAGCAGAGGCCTGCATTCAGCCAGCACAGTGGAGCGCCGATCTCGATACGCTGATAGAAATGATCGCTAAAAAAGCCCAGCCGGGCGATACCATCCTGGTGATGAGTAATGGTGGTTTTGGTGGGATCCATCAGAAATTGCTAGAGCGGTTGGCGTAATCTGCAGCAGGGGCCGATCGAAACAACGGATCGGCCCCTACAGTCATCCTTACGACGCTTCGGCCAGCTCACGCAGATACTGGAAAATCTGGCGGTAAGCTTTCGGCGGTTTGTTGGTCGCTTTCTCTTTCTGCGCGTTACGGATCATCGCACGCAGCTGCTGGCGGTCGGCATGAGGATAGAGGTTCAGCACCTCTGGCACGGCATCATCACCTTGCTCCACCAGACGGTCACGCAGCACTTCCAGCTTGTGGAACAGCGCAACCTGCTGGTTGTGGCGGTTCTTCAGCTTATCCAGTGCAGTACGGATCGGCTCTTCATCGCGTGAACGCAGCATTTTACCGATCAGCTGCATCTGGCGGCGGCGGCCTTCCTTCTTGATCTTCTGCGCCAGTTCAATGGCGGCACGCAGATCTTCATCCAGTGGGATTTTGTCCAGGGAGTTTTTCCCCAGTTCCACCAGTTCAGCACCAAGGCGTTTTAGCTCCTCGGCATCACGTTTAATCTCACTTTTACTGACCCAGATAATCTCATCATCTTCTTCTTCTTCGTTATCGGGTACATCATCGAGCCAGTCGTCGGGCTGCTTGGTCATTGGTACGGCTCCTGAAAAAGAGGCTAATGCTATCAGGTTACGAGGCTACTGCGAAATTGTTCTCTGAGTCTGTTAGACTGAAATGAAGCCTTATCCCCCTGGTGTGGTTTCGCCAGCGCGGTAAGCCACCGAAAAATCGCACTATTAATTATATGGCAGGTCGATGAAATTACTCTCCCAAGTTGCAGAACAGCGTAAAATCCTGGAACAGGCGATAGCGACAGCACTCGAACTGGCAAAGGCCAGCAGCGACGGAGCAGAAGTCGCGGTAACCAAAACCACCGGCATCAGCGTGAGTACGCGCTATGGCGAAGTGGAAAATGTTGAATTCAACAGCGATGGTGCGCTTGGCATCACCGTTTATCATCAGAATCGTAAAGGCAGTGCCTCTTCAACCGACCTCAGCCCGGACGCGATAAAGCGCACCGTGCAGGCCGCGCTGGATATTGCCCGCTACACCTCTCCCGACCCTTATGCGGGCGTGGCCGATCGTGAGCTGCTGGCGTTTGATGCGCCGGATCTCGACCTGTTTCACCCGGCGGAGATCGACGCCGACCGCGCTATCGAACTGGCGGCTCGCGCCGAGCAGGCTGCACTGAAAGTGGATAAACGTATTACCAACACCGAAGGCGGCAGTTTTAACAGCCACGTCGGGATTAAAGTGTTCGGTAACAGCCACGGGATGCTGCAAGGCTATTGTTCCAGCCGCCACTCGCTTTCCAGCTGTGTGATCGCGGAAGAAAACGGGGATATGGAACGCGATTACGCTTACACCATTGGTCGTGCCATTGAAGACCTGAAGTCACCGGAAGCCGTGGGCGAAGAGTGCGCCCGTCGTACCCTGTCACGTCTTTCTCCGCGCAAGCTGTCGACCATGAAAGCGCCGGTGATGTTTGCTGCTGAAGTCGCGACGGGCTTATTCGGCCACCTGGTGGGCGCCATCAGCGGCGGCAGTGTTTACCGGAAATCGACGTTCCTGCTTGATTCACTGGGCCAGCAAATCCTGCCGGAGTGGCTGACCATTGAAGAGCATCCGCATCTGCTGAAAGGACTGGCTTCTACGCCGTTCGACAGTGAAGGCATCCGTACCCAGCGCCGCGACATCATCAAAGAGGGCGTGTTGCAGAACTGGCTGCTGACCAGTTACTCCGCGCGCAAACTGGGGTTGCAAAGCACCGGACATGCCGGAGGCATTCATAACTGGCGCATCGCCGGACAAGGCCACAGCTTTGACGCGATGCTCAAACAGCTTGGCACCGGGCTGCTGGTGACCGAATTGATGGGCCAGGGCGTGAGCGGTATCACCGGGGATTACTCGCGGGGCGCATCGGGCTTCTGGGTGGAAAACGGCGTGATCCAGTATCCGGTTAGTGAAATTACCATTGCCGGTAACCTGAAAGAGATGTGGCGCAATATGGTCAGCATCGGCAGCGACATTGAAACGCGCAGTAATATCCAGTGCGGATCCGTTCTGTTACCAGAAATGAAGATTGCCGGGCAGTAATTTACAGATTTACGCGTATGCTGAAAAGGTGGCTGTGAACACAGCCGCCTTTTTTAAGGCCCGAATGATACCCATTTATAAAAATAGGATCTGATATGCGTAAGTTATTGATTGCAATGTTGAGTACGACCCTGATGTTAAGTGCCTCCGTGATGGCACAGGACCTGGCAGGCGATATGGATATCCTGAAAGGTGCTTATCGCACGGTGCAGAAGACCAACGATAAGGCGGAAATGGTCAGAGCCTTAACCGATATGCGTGCCGCCGCTGAGAATGCGAAAACCCAGGCGCCGGATCAGTTAAAAGGCCAGGCGGCCGACAGTGCCGGAATGAAAGATTACCGTGCAGAGCTGGATACGCTGGTTGGCCAGATTGATGCCAGCCTGAAGCTGGCAACAAGCGGTGATTTGGCAGGTGCAAAGGAAGAGGCGAAGAACTTCTCCGCTACCCGAGATGCCGGTCATAAGAAGTTTCGCTAAAGACGCAACCCTGAGCGGCACCGTTTCAGGTTCAATCTGAGGGGCGATAGATAACACCATCGCCTTTTTTCGTAAAATCACTGAGTACAACATGGTAGGTAATGAGAATATCTCGCGATTTTTTATTGTTCGGAATCTTTATCTGACTTCCCTTGTGCGGGAGATAAATGCGAGAGTTTTCACCATAAAAAGTGATCTATAATATTTCCGATTATTAATACCCTCTAATAATTGAGTTGAAAAAATTGGTAAACCCGCGAATCCCGGTAACATAAAAGGTTATGTGGCCGGGATGAGCAGGCGCTACCATTTAAATCCCCAGCCTGCTTTTACATCATAAGTTTTACTTCTATTTCTGCGATTATTGAAATGTTTTACCCCTCATATATCCCTTCCCATGCGCTTAATAAGCAAATAACGCTGTATTTTTGCAATTAATATCTCAGTTTAATGGTTTTTCTGCACGGATTAACGTTTTTTGCGACATCAGTCTGGTGCCATCCGTTTATTTCCGCTTCGATGTGGAAAAAGTCGTTCTACACAGAAAGGTAACGTGGAGGTAATTTATTCTCATCGTTAATTAAGAGGGGACGAACGTGAGTAATGGAATAGTGCCAATGAGCGCGGTAACCGAACAGGATAATGACATTCAGTCTCTGGCTGCACAGGTGATGACACAAATCACCGACATGTTTGCCGCCCGAAATATTCAACCTAACCCTGTTCAGCAGCAAATGCTTACCTCCCATGTGCGCGCAATGGCGCTGCGTTCTCTGACCGGAGAAACGCTGCCAGAAGTAGAAGAAGAACTGTTTGAGGATATTTCACCTGAGTCGATGACGCTGGCGCAGCAGGTGGTTGATTTGTTCGGCAACCTGCCAAAAGAAGAAGCCTGGTTGCTCTCCGTTCATTTCGAAGTAGCCAAAGAAAACGAATAAACCTGGGTCGGGCATGCCCGACCCCTACGACAATCCGTAGGGGCGGGGCATGCCCCGCCCGATACCATTAATAAGGAACACAGCATGTCTCAAATTATCGTAGTGATTGGCGACCGTTTAGGTAAAGGCCAGAAAGTGGCCGCCGGGATCGAAAAAGCCGGTGGTAAAGCGATTGTTGTGCCGGGCGTGGCGGCAGATATGAAACTGGGTGATGTGATGAAGGCGGAAAACGCTACCTTCGGCATCTCCTTCTGTGGCAGCGGCGGCGCGGGTGCCATCACCGCCCAGAACAAATACGGCTACAAAGCCAAACACGGTATGCGCTCCATTGATGAAGGTGTGACTGCCATCAATGAAGGTGCCACGGTACTCGGCTTCGGCTTTATGGATAAAGAAGAGCTGGGTGAGCGTCTGGTGCTGGCGTGGCAGAAGAAGCACGGCTGATGAAAGAACAATTCACCACCACAGTGAACGTTAGCGGTAAGGGTGACAGCAAAGGCAAAGCCTTTGCTGATGCCCTGAGCCGGGTACAAAACACGATACTGAAGTCCACCAGCAAAATTCTTCTGCGCATTGAGCCGGTGGATGTCAAGGTGTTGCGGGCCGGGGTGCGCGTCAAAACGGAAAAGTTTCTGTTCTTCTTTCTGGCGCGTGAACGGCGACTCTACAGCGTCGATCTGGCGATCACCGTTAACGTCGTGGTGGTGGACACAGACAACGTGGATTTCACCGTTTCCCACTAAAAAAAACATCAGGGCGCATACCTTCACGCGTTCAGCTGCGGCAGTCTCTCTGCCGCCTGAAACGGAGAGGTCATAACAAAAGGAAAGACCGATGTTCCTCATTATCTTATTTAAATCATTGATTATTGGCGGCCTTGTCGGTGTCGGTGTCGGCGCAGGAGCGGCACGCATGTTCCATGCTCCTACCACCCAGGGCATGGGCGCTTTTCGTACATTGGGCGAACTGAATTCCTGTGAGGGCGATCCGGCCTCTCACTTCTCTTTCGGTCTGGGCTTCTTCTTTAACGCCTGGGCATCGTCTGTGGCGGCGGGTTCTTTTACCCAGGACGTTGACCACCGCATTATCCCTAACTGGGGTGCGGCGGCACTGATGGTTAAAAACCGCAACGTGGCAGACACCCTGCACAACCCGAAAAAGATGGCGATTGCCTGCGGCATCATCGGCATGATCGTGGTGGCGTTCCTGAACTCCACGGCGTCAGCGGTACCGGCAGCCTTACAGGTTACGGCGGTGAAAGTGCTGGTGCCTGCGGCCAACCTGCTGGTCAATACCGTGATGCCGGTGATCTTCTGGCTGGCTGCGATTGATGCCGGTAAAAAATCGGGTTTCTGGGCCACCATTTTTGGCGGGCTGGCGCAGCTGATCATGGGGAACGCCGTACCGGGCCTGGTACTGGGCATCCTGATTGGTAAAGGGGTTGAAGAGGCAGGCTGGAACCGTGTGACCAAAGTGATGATGATTGCCATCGTCCTGCTGTTCGTTCTTAGCGGCTTCTTCCGTGGCTTTGATATGAAGCTGCTGGAGTCCTTCCATCTGGGCGTGCCTGGCTGGCTGGATATGATCCACAACTCCCTGAGCGGCAAATAAGAGGACGATGGTAATGGAAAATACAAAAAGTGGTTTCTGGTATGCCGACTGGTCGTTCCCGATCTTTGTCGGGCTGCTCTCTTCCGGTGTATTCGCCGGTACGCATATGTATTACGTCTACGGGCTGGGGGCTTTCAACGAAGTGGCCTTCGTCTCCATGCTGCGTGCGGGAATGGAAACGGGCGTGTACGGCGCAGTCGCGGCCTTCGGTGCCAGCTTCCTGTTTGCGCGCATCATTGAAGGATCGCTGGTCGGGATCCTCGATATCGGTGGGGCGATCCAGACCGGGATCGGTCTGGGTGTGCCTGCACTGCTGTTGGGAGCTGGGTTTATCTTCCCTGTGGCGAACTTTGCCGCCTCGCTGGTGACCGGCCTGGCGCTGGGCCTGGCGGTGGGATATCTGATTATTCTCGCGCGTAAATTCACCATCAACAACAGCGACTCGACCTACGGTGCCGACGTGATGATGGGGGCAGGGAATACCTCCGGCCGCTTCCTCGGTCCATTGATTATCCTGTCTGCGATGGCGGCATCGATTCCCATCGGGCTGGGTGCGCTGGCGGGGTCGCTGCTGTTCTACCTGTGGAACAAGCCGATTACCGGTGGCGCGATCCTGGGGGCGATGGCGCTGGGTGCGATCTTCCCGGTTGCGCTGTAACTAACCTGCGTGGCGGCCTGATGTCGCCACGCTGAGGAGCCTGCAATGTTTGATCTGATTATCCGGCGGGGCCGTCTCAGCGACGGTACTCTCAGCGATGTCGCCATCAATGACGGAAAAATTGCGGCGACAGGCCTGGTCGAGGGCCCGGCAATGCGCGAGTGGGACCTGGCCGGACGTTACTGGCTGAGCGCAGGCTGGATTGACTCGCACGTTCACTGCTACCCGAAATCCCCGATTTACCATGATGAAGCCGACCGCATTGGTGTGGACACGGGCGTCACAACAGTGGTGGATGCGGGCAGTACCGGTGCTGACGATATTGATGATTTCTATCAGCTCACCCGCAGCGCCAGCACCCGCGTCTATGCGCTGCTCAACATCGCCCGCAGTGGCATTTTGACGCAGAATGAACTGGCGGATATGGCACGCATTGACGGGCCTGCGGTACGCGCAGCGGTGCAGCGTTTACCGGGCTTTATCCTCGGCTTGAAAGCCCGTATCAGCAGCAGCGTGGTGGAACAAAACGGTATCAAGCCGCTGGAGCGTGCCAAAGCGATGCAGCAGGAAAACGGCAAACTGCCGTTGATGGTGCACATCGGTAACAACCCGCCGAATCTTGATGATATCGCCGATTTGTTGACCTCCGGCGACATGATTACTCACTGCTATAACGGCAAACCGAACCGCATCCTCACGGCGGAAGGGCAGCTTCGCGCATCGATCACCCGCGCGTTGCAGCGCGGTGTGCGGCTGGATGTCGGGCATGGCTCTGCCAGCTTCAGTTTTGAAGTGGCACAGGCCGCCATCGCCCAGGGCATTTTACCGCATACCATCAGCTCGGATATCTACTGCCGCAACCGTCTCAATGGCCCGGTGTATACCCTGGCGCATGTGATGTCCAAATTCTTAAACATCGGTATGACGCTGACGCAGGTGATTGATTGCGTGACCCGCCATGCCGCTGATGGGCTGCGGCTCGCGGGTAAAGGGCGCCTTGTGCCGGGACAGGATGCTGATCTGACTGTCTTTGAGGTGAAACAGGAAACCTGCCTGTTCAGTGATTCTGATGGACAAACGCTGTCTGGCGAAACACACCTGGTGCCGCTGGTTGCTGTGGTGGGCGGACAGGCATTCGTGACTAACGAAGGGAAAAAACGTGATGACTTCAGTATATGAAAAATATGGCTTAAAGCAGGTGATTAACGCCTCGGGCCGCATGACCATTCTTGGTGTGTCGACCCCGAGCGCGGATGTGGTGGAGACGGTGAATGATGGTCTGAATCACTACTTTGAAATGAAAGACCTGGTTAACAAAACCGGCGCTTATATTGCCGGACTGTTGGGCTGTGAAGCGGCGGTGGTGGTCTCCTGCGCATCGGCAGGGATCGCGCAGTCTGTGGCGGCGGTGATCGTCAAAGATAACGACTGGCTGCTGGAAAACCTCCATGCCGCACCGCTGAGCGTGCCACACGATATCGTGTTGCCAAAGGGCCACAACGTGAACTTTGGCGCGCCCGTCGGCACGATGGTCACGCTGGGAGGCGGGCGCCTTGTGGAAGCAGGCTACGCCAACGAATGTTCACCTGAACAGCTCTCGGCGGCCATCACGCCGCAAACGGCAGCCATTCTCTACATCAAATCGCACCACAGCGTGCAGAAAAGCCATCTCAGCGTCGAGCAGGCGGCAGTGGTCGCCCGGAAACACGGCGTACCGCTGATTGTGGATGCCGCTGCCGAAGAAGATTTGCAGATCTATTACGCGCTGGGGGCGGACCTGGTGATCTACAGCGGTGCCAAAGCCATTGAAGGACCCACCAGCGGGCTGGTCACCGGAAAAATGCAGTACGTCGAATGGGTAAAACGTCAGTCGCAGGGCATTGGTCGGGCGATGAAAGTCGGCAAAGAGGGCATTCTTGGGCTGACTCAGGCGATTGAAAACTTCCAGCGTCTGGAGAAGGTAACAGGAACGCAGATGGTGGAAAAAATGACGCCATTTATCGACAACCTGAACCAGCTGTCCGGCATTCAGGCTCGCGTGGTGTGGGATGCGGCCGGGCGCGATATCGCCCGTGCTGAGATCCATTTTGACGAAGCGACCATTGGCCGTACGACGGGGGAAGTGGTTCAGGCGCTCAAAACCGGCGATATCGCCATCTATTTCCGTGGCTATAAAGCCAACGAAGGGATTGTTGAAGTGGACGTGCGCAGCGTGTCTGCGGATCAGCTGCACACCATTTTTATCTGTATTCAGACGTTGTTAACCAGGGAGAAACACGCATGACGCTGATACCAAAATTTTACCGTGACCGGGTATGCCTGAATGTCCTGGCCGGATCAAAACAGAACGCCCGTGATATCTGGCTGGCGGCCGAAGGCCACGTTCTGGTGGGCGTGCTGTCTAAAAACTATCTCGATGTGGCGACCGCCGTGGCGGACATGCGTGAGTACGCCGCGCTGATTGATAACGCGCTGTCCGTTGGGCTGGGCGCGGGCGATCCGAACCAGTCGCTGATGGTGAGTGCCATCTCCGCTGAGGTGCAGCCACAGCATGTTAATCAAGTCTTTACCGGTGTAGGCACCAGCCGCGCGTTGCTGGGGCAGTCGCAGACCGTGGTGAACGGGCTGGTGTCGCCAACCGGCCAGCCGGGAAAAGTGAAGATCTCGACCGGACCACAAAGTTCAAAGGCGGCAGACGGTATTGTGCCGGTAGCCACCGCGATTGCGATGCTGAAGGATATGGGCGGAAGCTCAGTGAAGTATTTCCCGATGGGTGGACTGAAGGCTATCGACGAGTTTACAGCGGTGGCAAAAGCCTGTGCAGAGCAGGATTTCTGGCTGGAACCGACGGGCGGTATCGATCTGGATAACTATGAGACGATTATGCGCATCGCGCTGGAAGCGGGCGTCAGCAAAATCATTCCGCATATCTACAGCTCCATTATTGACAGTGCCACCGGATTGACCCGCCCGGAAGATGTGGCAACGTTACTGGCATTAACCAAAAAGTTAGTGGGTTAATCTCGTCCCTGCACCCCGGACTATCCGGGGTGTGCTATTTTTTCTTCGCAAAATAAGTTAGTTTTCCTTTTGGTCAACAGCTTAAAAGTGGTGCCCCCGTGAGATTCCCTAACCAACGACTGGCTCAGTTGTTTGATTTACTGCAAAACGAAACGCTGCCGCAGGATGAGCTGGCGCGACGTTTCGCTGTCTCGACGCGCACGGTGCGTACCGATATCAATGTCCTCAATGAACTGCTGGCCGATCACGGTGCCAGCCTGGTGCTGAATCGCGGTGCGGGCTACCAGCTGAAAATTGAGGACCTGCCGCGTTATACCGCGTTGCTACAGCAATCACCTTCTCATTTGCGCGTCCCACGCACCTCACCGGAACGCGTGCACTACCTGCTCACCCGTTTTCTCACCTCGGCGTTTTCCCTGAAGCTGGAAGACCTGGCAGATGAGTGGTTTGTCAGCCGCACCACGCTGCAAAGTGATATGGCTGAAGTCAGAGAATGGCTGGGGCGCTATCAGCTGGCGATTGAAACCAAGCCCCGCTACGGCATGAAGCTGTTCGGGACGGAAGTGGCGATGCGCACCTGCCTCACGGACCTGCTGTATCAGATTGCCCAGGAGGACATCGACAGCCCGTTATTAAGGCTGGAGGCGTTGAACAGCGGCACGCTGGATACCCTGCAACCGCTGTTGCAACAGTGCCTGTCGCGCTTTACGATCCGGCTGACCGATGAGGGGGAGTTTTATCTTCGCCTTTACTGTGCCGTGGCGGTGCGTCGTATTAGCGAAGGCTACCCGCTGACCGATTTCTCTGCGGAAGATGTGGATGACGACGTGCGTGATGCGGCGCGCCATATCGTGAATCTGATGAGACCGATGACGGGTAAAGCGATCTCCCCTGCGGAAGAGGCCTATTTACGTGTGAATATCGCCGCCCGCCGGGTTGAGGACAGCGTTGCCAGCGTGATCAGCCCGGATGACGGTGACTCGCTGGTGGACTACATCCTGAGTTACATTAACACCCATTACAATTTTAACCTGCAAAACGATCCGCAGCTCCATGCCGATCTACTGACGCACATAAAAACGATGATCACCCGGGTGCGTTACCAGATCCAGATCCCTAACCCGTTGTTGTCGAATATTAAACAGCACTATCCGATGGCCTGGGATGTGACGCTGGCAGCAGTCTCCAGCTGGGGGAAATACTCGCCGTACACCATCAGTGAAAATGAGATCGGTTTCCTGGTACTGCATATTGGCGTCGGGCTGGAGCGCCACTACAACGTGGGCTATCAGCGTCATCCGCAGATCCTGTTGGTGTGTGATACCGGCAATTCTACCGTGCGTATGATCGAAGCCATGCTGCTGCGGAAATATCCGCAGATCGTCGTGAGTGACACTATCTCGCTACGAGAATACGAACGGAAAGAGAGCGTAGAGGAGGACTTTGTGATCTCCACTGTACGCCTTAGCGATAAAGATAAGCCGGTAGTGGTGATGTCACCGTTCCCTACTGACTATCAGCTTGAGCAGATCGGCAAACTGGTGCTGCTCGATCGCACCCGGCCTTACATGCTGGAGCGCTTCTTTGATGCCAGCCACTTCCTGATTCTCGACCGCCCGATGGATCGTTCTGAGTTGTTCCGTCAGTTATGCGATCGGCTGGAAGAAGAAGGGAGGGTGGATGAGACGTTTTACCCATCGGTGGAAGAGCGTGAGGCGATTGTCAGCACTATGCTGGGGGAAGGGATTGCGTTGCCGCACTCGCTTGGCTTACTGGCAAAGAAAACCTGCGTTTACACCGTGCTGGCACCTGAGGGCATTGCCTGGGGTGATGAAACCGCCTATGTGATTTTCCTGCTGGCGATCAGCAAAACAGAGTATGAAGAGGCGATGGCCATTTACGACCTGTTTGTCACCTTTATGCGTGAGCGGGCAATGACGCGACTGCGGGATAGCAAAGACTTTGCCAGTTTTAAAGCGGTAGCAATGGATTGTTTAAGCAGGTTGTAATGCGGTGGCAGCGGGTCGGGCATGCCCGACCCCTACGGATATCTGAACGTATTGCGGTTTTTGTAGGGGTCAGGCACGCCTGACCCTTTCTTACTTCAGAATGGTAAACGCGGTGGTGACGTGCTTCACGCCGCTCACCCGGCTGGCGATATCTGCTGCCGCTTTCGCTTCTGAATCCGTCACCAGACCCAGCAGGAACACTTCGCCATTCTCAGTGGTGACTTTCACGCTCGAGGATTTCACCTGATCGCTACCCAGCAGCTGGGAGCGCACTTTGGTGGTGATCCAGGTATCAGAAGATGCCGTGCCGAAGCTGACTTTGCTGCCGGTGCGGATCTCGTTATACACCTCGGTTGCACCATCCACACCAACGGCGATCTGTTTCGCGCGCGATGACAGGTCGCTGCTCGTTGCCTGACCGGTCAGCAGCACTTTGCCCTTATAGGCGGTGGCAACGATGTGGGTGTTTTGTTTGATCTGTTCGTCTTTGGATAGCGCGTTCGTTACGCGCAGCTCTAAGGTGCCATCATCCACCTGAGTTCCTACGGAACGGGGATCGGTGGCGCTTTTCGTTGCGACCGCCGCGCTGCCAACAACCGCAGCCACACAGCCCTGTAACATCAACGCGGTAAGGATAACTGCACATGCAGATAATGCCTTCATTTAAGCTCCTTTAAACATCCTGGTGGGGAAACAAAGTGTTATCTATTAAATCGCACAGACAATTCACGGTTAACATATGCATTTCCTGAATTCTCGCGCTGCGATGCGAGGGGATACGAATCTCCACATCCTGTGGTCCCAGCAGACCGGCGAGTTCACCGCCGTCGTAGCCGGTCAGCGCAACAATCGTCATATCACGCGTGACCGCTGCTTCTACGGCTTTGACAATATCACGGCTGTTGCCGCGGGTTGATATGGCCAACAAAATATCACCGGCGTGGCCCAATGCCCGCACCTGCTTGGCATAAATCTCTTCGTGCAGGCGATCATTACCAATCGCCGTCAGCAGCACATTGTCTGCGCTCAGGGCGATGGCTGGCAGGCTCGGGCGCTCGGTCTCAAAACGGTTGATCATGCTGGCAGAAAAATGCTGGGCATTGGCGCTGGAGGTTCCGTTGCCACAGCTCAGGATTTTGTTGCCATTCAGCAGTGACTGCACCATGGTCATCGCCGCGCGTGCTATGGCATCCGGCAGCGCTTCTGCAGCTGCGATCTGCGTTTGAATACTTTCGGTAAAACAGACTTTAATTCTTTCCAGCACGTCATTCACCTGGTTAGTTTAGCCTTTTCAAACAGGCTCTTATTCTGCTGTAAATGCATCAGGCAACCATTCTACCTGTTCGCCGGTGATCGCGACCACATCAAAACGACAGTCCGTCGTGTCGAAGCTCTGTCCACGACTGTTGAGCCACAACGCCGCAGCGCGCAACAGCTTTTGCTGTTTACTGCGCGTAATACTGGCTGCTGCGCCGCCAAAGCGGTCATTGCGTCGATAGCGCACCTCAACAAAAACCCACACCTGCTTATCGCGCATAATCAGATCGATTTCGCCTGCGCGGTAACGCACATTCGCAGCGACAAAACTCAAACCTGATGTTTCCAGCAGGTGACGGGCCTGACGTTCACAGGCCGCCCCCTGCTGTTGTCGACTCAGCTGGCCGGGACGATCTGGCCCTGACGATACTGGCTCCACACTAACTTCCTGTTAATGACGCAGTCCTGATTTGCACTCAGATTGCCGGTATCGCCTTTAATCTGGAAACCTGGCAGTGAGCGCATCTCGCTGAAGTGATTCGCCAGCGTCCAGGCATCAATGCCCATCGCATACAGACGAACCAGTGAGTAATCATTGTTAAACGCCTTCGCCGCCTGCTGCATCAGTGCCGGATTCGCACCAGAGAGAAGCGGGATG
Organism: Erwinia sp. AnSW2-5; assembly: GCF_045107195.1. Lineage (NCBI taxonomy): Bacteria > Pseudomonadati > Pseudomonadota > Gammaproteobacteria > Enterobacterales > Erwiniaceae > Erwinia > Erwinia sp. AnSW2-5. The sequence continues at coordinate 62,744 of NZ_JBJGXA010000010.1, read as the reverse complement.
TCGCTAAACTGTAAACCGTCCAGCTCAAGACGGAAGTCAGGGCCTGCTCCTGCCTGATAGCTGCGTGAGCTGGCATACAGCCCCACATTATCACGGCTGCTCACACGCATGGAGATCATCGGCTTAATCAGCGTCAGCTCGTCCTGAGTGGCGACAATATACACGGAATCCACGCTGCCGCTGCCGCTACTGACTTGGGCATCGACTTGGGCGGGAATGTTCAGGCCGCCAATGGTGACTCCTGTCGCAGCCGTAGGCTGTACGGTGATCGGCGAGCCGCTCAAGCGGATACCTGCACCGCTGTTAATGCTCTGTTTCAGTTCGGTTTTCGAACCAAACTGCTGCTGCAACACCGTGCCACCGCCCAGTTTCTGCCACTCAGCGGCAAAGGCTTTGTTTACGCGGTCGCCTAACGAGCTGCGTGGTACCAGCAACAGCGGGGTACGTTTGCCCTGGTCCCACATATGATGCGCGGCATCACGGGCTTCGTCTTCAGGAGAAAGCGCAAAATAGCAAAGATTCGGACGGTTCTGGAAGGATTCAGGCTCATTCAGGGCCAGAACGTTCAGTGATGTCTGGCTGTTAGCCAATTGTTCAACGTGATTTTTCAGCAGCGGTCCCACCACCAGCGTGGCGCCATCATTCTTCGCCTGGGTGAGGATCTGTTCGATGGGCTGGGTGCTGGTGTCATACACCTGAATCTGGGTGTTGCTGGATGGCGCAGCGGTTTCTACGCTGTTGGCCGGGACCGATTGCGGCTGAACGTCAGCAGGCTGAGCCGTGGTTGCGTCGGCGGACGGGCTGACCACCGCATCGGGTGCAGCCTGCACAGCGTCAGGAGCCTGCACCGGAGCGGCAACGGCTGGGGCACTGCTCTGAGCCAGCACACCGTTCTTCGCGTCGTTAAACCCTTTCTGAATGGCGTTAGCAAACACCTGTGCCTGGCCGCTCAACGGCAGCAGCAGGGCGATTTTTCCGGTGGAAGCAGGCTGGAAGTTCTGCACCTGCGTTAGCGCCGTTGGCAGCATTTTGGCTGCCGGGTTATACGGATAACGCGTTTGCCAGTCACTGATACCTGCTTTCAGCATATCCGGGTCGCTGACGTTCGCACGGTACACACCGAGTAGATCTAACCAGCCCTGCAACACATTTTCATTGGCATTAATGGTCAGACTGTTCATCTGATCCGGGGTCAACTGCGTCAGCGTTTGCCAGGTGGCATCGATATTCTTCTGCTTATCGGCCGGATTGGTCAGCAGCGGTTCCTGAGCAATCCAGGCGCGCAGAACATCCAGCGAAGGGCGACCCTGGCTGGTGGCAATCTGCAACTGGAAATAACGTACCTGCTGATCCTTCGACAGGGCGTTGGTATCAATTTGCTTCAGTTTCTCAGCCGCATCCGGCAGGTTTTGCTGCGCCACACTCAGCTGTGCCTGAAGCAGTAACTGCTCCTGACGCTGGGTCGCGTTCAGATCCTGAGGGAGTTGCGTCAGCTGATCGTTGGCCTGAGGAGCCTTCCCTTCATTCAACAACGCTCTGATTGCAAGTAATTGCCAGTCAACCTTGTTATCATCTGAGCTTTGCTGCACCTGCTGCAGATAATAGTCAGAGGTGCCGGTGGCGGCCCCCTGTACATTCGCCTGAGGCGTTTGCGGAGCCTGGCCGGTACAACCGGCAAAAATCAGGGCGGCCAGCAGCAGCGGCATGGTGCGTACTGCTTTGCAGTGAACTACTTTCGAAGGAAGCATACTGTATCCAGTGATGTTTTTTTCAAGATGCTCAATATTAAATCGGCAATTCGGATCAAACAATGAAACAACACGATCGGGCAGATATTTCTGCCAGCACGCTCTATATCGTTCCAACACCAATCGGTAACCTGGGCGATATCACCCAGCGGGCACTGAAGGTGCTTGCGAGCGTCGATCTGATCGCTGCGGAAGATACACGTCATACCGGGCTGTTGCTACAACATTTCGCCATCAATGCGCGGCTCTTCGCATTGCACGATCATAATGAACAGCAGAAGGCCGAGGTGTTGCTGGAGAAGCTGCGCGAAGGTCAAAGCATAGCGTTAGTTTCCGATGCTGGCACGCCGTTAATTAATGATCCCGGCTACCATCTGGTGCGCTTGTGCCGCGAGTCGGGCATCCGTGTCGTGCCGTTACCCGGTGCCTGCGCAGCGATCACTGCATTAAGCGCTGCCGGATTACCGTCTGACCGTTTCTGCTACGAAGGGTTTCTGCCGGCGAAAAGTAAAGGGCGCTGTGACACCTTACGCGCACTTGAGCAGGAACCCCGCACCATTATTTTCTACGAGTCCACGCATCGCCTGCTGGATAGCCTGCAAGATATGGTCACTGTGCTGGGCCCCGATCGTTATGTGGTGCTGGCGCGTGAAATCACCAAAACCTGGGAGTCGATCTTTGGCGCGCCAGTGGGTGAACTGCTGGCGTGGGTGCTGGAAGACGAAAACCGCCGTAAAGGTGAGATGGTGCTGATTGTTGAAGGTTATCACGCTGTTGAAGAGGCTTTGCCCGTGGAAGCTCTGCGAACCCTGGCCCTGTTGCAGGCGGAGCTTCCCCTGAAGAAAGCCGCTGCACTCACCGCCGAAATTCACGGCGTGAAGAAAAATGCACTGTATAAGCATGCGCTGGAACAGCAGGGTGAGTGACAAGTCGTAGAAAACCCTATACACTGCGCGCCGAAGCTGACCAGACAGTCGCCGCTTTGTTGCCGTCCTCCTTCGGGGGAGACAGACAAAGGGGAGGAAAGTCCGGGCTCCATAGGGCAGGGTGCCAGGTAACGCCTGGGGGGCGCAAGCCCACGACTAGTGCAACAGAGAGCAAACCGCCGATGGCCCACGCAAGTGGGATCAGGTAAGGGTGAAAGGGTGCGGTAAGAGCGCACCGCGCGGCTGGCAACAGTTCGTGGCACGGTAAACTCCACCCGGAGCAAGGCCAAATAGGGGTTCACCAGGTACGGCCCGTACTGAACCCGGGTAGGCTGCTTGAGCCAGTGAGCGATTGCTGGCCTAGATGAATGACTGTCCACGACAGAACCCGGCTTACCGGTCAGCTTCGAACTCATTCAGTATGAAAACCCGCTTCGGCGGGTTTTTTGCTTTTCAGTATTTAACGGCGGGATGAATGACTGTCCACGACACTCTCTATGACAGGAAGGCGGCTTACCGGTCAGCTTCGAACTCATTCAGTATAAAAACCTGCTTCGGCGGGTTTTTTGCTTTTCAGTATTTAACGGCACGATGAATGACTGTCCTCGACATGCAATTAACCGTAGGGGTCGATCATCTTTTCCGATCGACCCGTGTTGATGGTGCGCGTTGCTGGCCGACCGAAACAAATGGTCGTCCACTGAGGTATCCCCATAAAGTACCCGATCGCAATGGCGTCGGGTTTTTAAAACTCATAGCGAGCAACGGTTCTGCGGGGATGGGGCCAGTTTGAGATAAGCCGGACGTCACGCGGCAGGGACGCCGCGTGCCGAGGCCCGCATGGATGCGGCCGTTGCCGTTCCGGCGTGCTCAAACTGGCACCGGACCTGAAGCCAGACTGCCAGCCATTCATTTTTGTGGGGATCCCTCAGTGGTCGTCCACTACACGACCGAAACAGAGGGTCAGCCACTTCGGCTCTATGCCTGTCTTGTTTTATAAGGCAGCTTCAGCGCTAATCATTGTGCTGATGGCTTATTTTTTGTTGTTTTAATCTTATTGTCACATTCACCAGAAAAATCACCGCGCCTGTGCAATAACACCCTAAAATGAGAAAAACATAATCAACTGTTTAACATACTTTCGCTAAATAAATGTATATCATCACATAAATAGTCTTAATTAAAATAATTGATAACATCATCACCCTTAATGATTCCTTGTTTTTTTTCTTAAAAATTAATAATGATTTGACAGTGTTAGCACCTCGTCATAAATTCAGCGTACTACTGGTGCCTTTATGTCCTATTCTGGCTGAGATTTTTTTTAGTATGTAATTTAATAAAAAACAAACAAATAAATAACGTTTTTAAATTGATATCCTCAATAACTCTCACCGGGATTCGAAATGAAAAGCCATGCACCTGTTACGCAACAGGAGTATCTGTTGGACGTGGATACAACATTAATGTCCACGACGGATACACAGAGCAATATTACTTACGCCAATTCCGCTTTTATCCGGGTCAGCGGATACTCTGATACTGAACTGATCTCTCAGCCACATAATCTGGTGCGTCACCCGGATATGCCCGCTGAGGCTTTTGCCGATATGTGGTACACCTTACAGCAAGGTGACAGCTGGACAGGGCTGGTCAAGAACCGACGTAAAAGTGGTGATCACTATTGGGTGCGTGCCAATGTCACCCCGGTCTATCATGACGATAAGTTATCCGGCTATATTTCGGTGCGTAATACCCCCTCGGCCGGGGAAATAAATTTTGCCGCCCCGCTTTACGCTGCCGTAAAAAATAAACAGGCAGGGACACGCCGTTTTTATAAAGGCCTTGTGGTACGCAGCGGATTCTTTTCACCATTATCGCTGATGCAACGTCTTTCGGTCCGCTGGCGCATGCGCTGCCCGTTATTTCTCCTCGCCCTGGCCCCAGTATTGCTGGCCGCAGGTAATGTTAATCCCGGTGTTATCGCGTTGATCATGGCTCTCTTATTGCTCCTCTGCGATGTGTTTCTGCATCAGCAGATCAGCCGCCCACTTAACATTATGCAGCAGCAGGCACAGAAGGTAGTTTCCGGCCGTAAAACCGGGCACATTCATTTCAACCGTGTTGATGAAATTGGCTTACTGATGCGATCCATTAACCAGTTCTCTCTCAACCTTAATTCGCTGGTTGACGATGTGGGAGCCCAGGTACAGGGCATGATGGATGTCAGCCAGCAGCTGGCTGACAATAATGTGGCACTGAATGTGCGTACCGAAGAAACCTCGGCCAATTTGCAGCAAACCGCGACCGCGATTGAGGAAATCACGGTGGCCGTGCAACAAAGTCTGGAAACGGCCGTTCAGGTGACGGTATTAGCGGAAACCGCCAGCCAGACGGCGCGCAGAGGTGGCGATATGATGGCCGAAACCATCGGGATGATGGAGTCCATCTCCACTGCCAGTCATAAAATTGTTGATATTATCAGTGTGATTGACAGCATTGCTTTTCAGACCAATATCCTTGCCCTGAATGCCGCCGTCGAAGCCGCCAGAGCCGGTGTAATGGGGCGCGGCTTTGCCGTGGTTGCTGCGGAAGTGCGCCAGCTGGCTCTGCACTCCGCCTCTGCCGCCAGTGAAATCAAGGCACTGATTGATGACAACGTCCGCAGCGTAAAATCTGGCGAACAGATGGTCGAACATGCGGGCCGGCATATTGCGACCATCGTCAATGAAGTCATGCAGGTGTCCACCATGATCCGCGAGACCTCTCTGGCGGCTCAGGAGCAGACTTCGGCACTGTCGCTGATCAATCAGTCGATCACTGAAATTGAAACGATGACCCAGAGCAACACTGAAATGGTGCTGCAATCGGTAGAGACGGCGGAAAACCTCCATCATCAGGCAATACGCCTGACTAACGCGATTCATGTCTATGGTGGCTGATTAGTCGGTCCGGCCTTGATGCATGACAAGGCCGGCTGGCAGGCAGGATCTTTATAATGGCGGCCGTTTTGTCTCTCACTGGTGTGAACCTATGGCTTATCAGCTTGATCTAAACTGGCCCGAATTTTTAGAAAAATACTGGCAAAAACAACCTGTTGTTTTGAAAAATGCGCTGCCGAACTTTGTCGATCCTATTTCGCCGGACGAACTGGCTGGGCTGGCGATGGAGCCGGAAGTCGACAGCCGCCTCGTCAGTTATACCGACGGCCAGTGGCAGGCCAGCAACGGGCCTTTTGAGCACTTTGATGGCCTGGGTGAAACCGGCTGGTCACTGCTGGCGCAGGCGGTTAACCACTGGCACGCACCCGCAGCTGAGCTGGTGCGCCCGTTCCGCGTATTGCCGGACTGGCGTCTAGACGACCTGATGATCTCTTATTCCGTACCGGGTGGCGGCGTTGGGCCGCATATCGATCAGTATGATGTCTTTATCATCCAGGGCATGGGCCGCCGCCGCTGGCGTGTGGGGGATAAACTGCCGCTGAAACAGTTCTGCCCGCACCCTGCGCTGCTGCATGTGGAGCCTTTTACGCCCATCATTGATCAAGAGCTGGCACCGGGTGACATTCTGTATATTCCACCGGGCTTCCCACACGACGGCTTCACCTTTGAAACCGCGCTCAACTACTCTGTCGGTTTCCGTGGGCCTAATGGCCGCGATCTCATCAGCAGCTTTGCAGATTACGCCCTGGAAAACGATCTCGGCGGTGAGCATTACAGCGACGCTGATTTAACCTGCCGTGAGCATCCTGGACGGGTTGAAGAGTACGAACTCGATCGCGTCCGTAAGATGATGATCGAGATGATCAATCAGCCGGGGGATTTCACGCAGTGGTTTGGTCGTTTTGTCACCACGCCGCGCCATGAACTGGATATTGCACCCGCCGAACCCGTCTGGCAGCCGGAGGAGATCCTCGAGGCCCTGAACGGCGGTGATGTTCTGAATCGCCTGAGTGGGTTGAGGGTATTGCAGGTCGGTGACAGTTTCTTTATCAACAGTGAACGGCTGGAAACGGTTGATGCGAAAGCCGCTGATGCACTCTGTCGTTACACCATCCTCGGTAAAAAAGAGCTGGGTGAGGCGCTGCGTAACCCGGCGTTTGTCGCTGAGCTAACCGCGCTGGTGAATCAGGGTTACTGGTTCTTTGACGAAGAGTAGCCACAATGGATCACTTTCAATAAATCGGAAGTGATCGGTTCTGAATCATTGTCTTCATGACTAAGGTTGAGGTCAGGCGCTGCACGCCTGGCATCCCTGAAAGCTGCTCGTCATAAAGCTTTTGAAAAGCGGTGAGGTCCTGCGTCAGAATATGCAGAAGATAATCAGGATCGCCAAACAGGCGCTGTGCCTGAACGATCTGCGGGATCTCCACCACTGCCGCTTCAAACGCGGCCACCGCATGCCTGTCTCCTTCGCGCAACGTCACAAACACAATCGCTGAAAAGGTGAAGCCCAGCTTCGCAGGGTCAAGGTGCGCACGGTAATGCTGGATCACACCGGATTGCTCCAGCGCCCGTACCCGACGATGGCAGGGAGAAAGGCTCAGCCCAACCCGTTCGGACAGATCGGTAACAGAAAGTCGCCCGTCAATTTGCAGTTCAGCAAGGATCTTGCGGTCAATCTTATCCATTTAGAAAATTCTCTCTTTCAGCGCCGATTTTCGGGTCAACATTAGCAGCACATTTTAACGACAGAAGGATATTCTTTCCATCTTCTGATTGGCACTGAACTCTGTGGGAAGACTATTTTGGCGTTACATCTGTTTGCCTCTTTCTGGGCGGTATCCATTCTTTTTGTTATCACACCCGGCGTGGACTGGGCCTATGCCATGTCGGCGGGCATGCGAAAGCGTGCAGTGACGCCAGCCGTGGCCGGTTTACTGCTGGGCCATCTGATTGCCACTTTGGTCGTGGCGGCGGGTGTGGGTGCACTGGTGGCTGAAAACCCGGCGGCGCTGACGCTGCTGACCGTGGCGGGGGCGCTCTACCTGTTGTGGCTTGGCATTAATATGGTGAGGCATCCGTCAGTTCCTGCGGCCGGGAAGGCGGCATCCACCAGCTCCTGGTTTCTCTGGCTGGTAAAGGGCGTCTGCGTCAGCGGCATGAATCCCAAGGTTTTTCTGCTGTTTCTGGCTCTGCTGCCCCAGTTTACCGATCCTGCCAGCACCTGGCCTGTTCCCCTGCAAATCCTCGCGCTGGGCAGTTTACATATTGTCAGCTGCGGCCTGGTTTACCTGCTGGTGGGATTTGGGTCCGGCAAGGTACTGCAAACCCGACCGCGTGCCGCACGGTACGTCAGTCAGATTTCGGGCATCGTGATGTGTGTTATCGCGGTGCTGTTATTCGCAGAACCGTTCTTATGACAGCGATAAAAATGGCAGGGGGAGATTTCAGGGAATGTTCCCGGCAGCAGAGCATGGCTACCGGGAATAATGGCAGGATCGGCTTAAACGGGTAGGTCAATCACCAGCGCTCGCAACGGGGTTTCCGCCTCAAGTGTGACGCTCTGCTCTTCGTGCAGAAAAGCCCCGTCGCCGCAGGTCAGGGCTTCCTGCTGCTGCGAGTGCGCCACGGCCTTCAGCGAACCATGAATCGATTGCAGATAGGCGCGTGTGCCATGCAGTGGCAGGCTGTAACGCTCGCCCGGCTCCAGCACCACCTGATGGATCCACACTTGCTGGCGCAGTTGCAGGCTACCTGCGCTGCCGTCCGGTGATGCCAGCAACGTATAACGCTGATGTTCAGATACCGGCATCCGTTGCACGGACGCATTTTCCCGCTGCGGGCAGGCATCCAGCCACAGCTGCATGCGCGTCAGGCTGCTCTCTTTACTGATATTGTGCTCTGAATAGCTGATGCCAGGCTGGGTGGCCAGCAACAGTGCTTCCCCGGCTTGCGCCTGTACGTGGTTGCCTTCGCTGTCGCGATACTCGGCCGCACCCTGCAAAATCAGGTTCAGCACATCCACTTTCGGGTAGGTTCTGGGCTGGAAGGATGCACCCGGTGCCAGCACTTCCTGATTGAGCACGCGCAACGATGCGTAGCCAAGCAGTTTGGGATCAAAATAGTGACCAAAGGAGAAGGTATAGCGCGCCTGCAGCCAGCCGTAATCGGCTTTGCCACACTGCTCTGCGGTTCGACTGGTTATCATAGGATTCTCCTTATCGGCCTGAGAGATCCCGGCCGTTTATTATCCTGTTATGGTAAGTTTCTGGACGCCGGATTGTTAGCCAGTTAATCTGCTGGCAATATTCAAATTTCCTGACAGAGAATCACTATGGCTAAAGATCGCGCTCTGACGCTGGAAGCGCTGCGGGTAATGGATGCTATCGATCGTCGCGGTAGCTTTGCTGCCGCGGCGGATGAGCTGGGCCGTGTGCCCTCCGCTCTGAGCTATACCATGCAGAAACTGGAAGAAGAACTGGATGTCGTGCTGTTTGACCGTTCCGGTCACCGCACCAAATTCACCAATGTCGGGCGTATGCTGCTGGAGCGTGGTCGTGTGCTGCTGGAAGCGGCCGACAAGCTGACCACGGATGCGGAAGCGCTGGCGCGCGGCTGGGAAACCCACCTGACAATTGCCACCGAAGCGCTGGTCTCCACCGAACTGCTGTTTCCGCTGGTCGGGAAGCTGGCCGATAAAGCCAATACCCAGGTGTCGCTGATGACCGAAGTGCTGGCCGGGGCATGGGAGCGTCTGGAGCAGGGGCGTGCCGATATTGTGATCGCCCCTGATATGCATTTCCGCGCCTCGTCCGAGATCAACACGCGCAAACTCTACACGCTGATGAGCGTCTATGTGGCCAGCCCGGAACACCCGATCCACCTGGAACCTGAACCGTTGTCGGAAACCACACGCGTTAAATATCGCGGCATTGCGGTGGCGGATACCGCCCGTGAGCGCCCGGTACTGACGGTGACCCTGCTCGACAAGCAGCAGCGCCTGACGGTCAGCACCATTGAAGATAAGCACCGTGCGTTGCTCGCGGGCTTAGGCGTTGGCACCATGCCGTATCCGATGGTGGAAAAAGACATCGCGGAAGGACGGCTGCGTGTGGTCAGCCCGGAATATACGCGTGAAGTGGATATTATTATGGCCTGGCGGCGCGACAGCATGGGAGAAGCAAAGTCCTGGTGCCTGCGGGAGATCCCAAAACTTCTGGCGAAACGCCAGGGGTAACCGCCCGCAGAACCGATAGAAGACTACTGGGAAGCATTCATGTCCTGAGAATGCTCAACACTGCTGAAGGTTGAAAAAGTCTGATAGTAATAATGGCCGACAAAGGCCACGTAGCAGAGCATAACAACGGCAAGGCAGATTGCGATAGGTTTGATCATGGCTCCATCCCCGTATTGATTTCGTTTTTAGGTGTTTACATCAGTGAAGATACGTAAGCGCGAAACGGGAGAAGTTGTGCCAGATCAAAAAAGGGTGCGGAACATCCGGGGCGAGGGGGAAACAGCCCTGGATGCACAAAATTAACCGAAGTGTCTGTCGCGACCGTGGGGTTCTTCCCAGTTAAATGCCGGGCCAAGAGAGATCACGCCGCTGGGGTTAATCGTCTTGTGGCTGCAGTAGTAATGATGGCGAATATGCTCGAGGTTGACGGTTTCAGCCAGGCCAGGTGTCTGCCACAGGTCGCGCAGAAAACCGCTGAGGTTCAGGTAGTCGCCAATACGGTGGCGGTCGCATTTGAAGTGGGTGACGTACACCGGATCAAAGCGCACCAGCGTGGTCCACAGGCGGATATCGGCTTCGGTGAGTCGGTCACCGCTCAGGTAGCGATGTTTACCCAGCAGTGTTTCCAGGCGGTCGAGCGAGGAGAATAGCGCGTTCACCGCTTCATCGTACGCGGGCTGGCTGGTGGCGAACCCTGATTTGTACACGCCGTTGTTCACGGTGTCATAGATCCAGCCGTTCAGCGCATTAATCTCTTCGTGCAACTCCTGCGGGTAATAATCCCCGGCGCGCGCGCCCACTCCGTCAAACGCACTGTTCAGCATGCGGATAATATCGGCCGATTCATTGCTGACAAGGGTGTGCTGATGCTTATCCCACAGCACCGGAACGGTCACGCGACCGCTGTACTGCGCATCGGCATGCAGATAGAGTTGGTAAAGATATTCGTTCTGATACAGGCTGTCGCCGGTGGCGGCTGGGAAATCTTCATCAAAGGTCCAGCCGTTTTCCAGCATCAGCGGATGGACGACCGAAACGGAAATCAGATCGGTTAGCCCTTTCAACTCGCGCATAATCAGCGTGCGGTGCGCCCAGGGGCAGGCGAGAGAAACATACAGATGGTAACGGTCAGCTTCAGCGCGAAAACCCGCTTTGCCGCTCGGGCCAGCTTCACCATCGGCGGTGACCCAGTTGCGAAAAGCAGATTCGGAGCGTTTAAAACGGCCTCCGGTGGCGTTGGTGTCATACCACTGATCGTGCCAGACACCCTCAATCAGTTGTCCCATGTTCTGTTCTCCTGTCCTTAAAATAAAAAAAGGGGTGAGGATATGATCCTCACCCCCGATAAATCAGTATAGCTAACTTACCACTTCTTACCCAACAGACGGTCGATGCTCAATGCACCTGGACCGGTGACGGCCAGCAGCAGGAAACCACCGGCAATGCTGATGTTTTTCAGGAACATGGTGGTACCGTCAACGGCAAAGTTACTGTGCGCCAGAATCGCGGTCAGCACGGTGAAGACGGCAGTAATCAGCGCAGTGGTACGGGTAAAGAAACCGAACAGAATCGCCAGGCCGCCGCCGAACTCAAGCAGAACGGTCAATGGTACGAAGAGAGCCGGGATGCCCATTGAGGCCATATAGTGCTGGGTCGCTTCGTAGTTAGTCAGTTTACCCCAGCCAGCAACGATGAACAGAATGGTCATCAGGATGCGTGCCAAAACAAAACCGGTATCTTCTAATTTTTTCATCATTAACTCCAAACAAGAATTTGTCGTCGCGCTACAGGCCCGACCGTAGTTTACTCAGGTCTGACGCGTCTTAAGCGCTCAGTGCCGTTCGTTGTTGGAGATAATAGTCGGGGAAGGAAAACATTGTAAGCGAGATAAACTGTCGAAGATGTTCAAGAAATCTGGGGGTTGTTGCAGCCGCCATTCGAGCACGGCTGTATCGTACAGAGGATTAACGACGAGGCAGATAGTTACGCACCATGCGCCAGGTACTCCAGGCACCCAGGCCGCGTCTGGCCCAGCGGCCCATAAAGCGCGGATTACGCACGGACCAGATAGCCATCACGCCGCTGCCGACGGTCAGCCAGCGTTTGGCACTGAGAAGCGCCAGAAAACCGTGATCGTAGCGTGCAGTGGTATCCAGCCAGGCTTTACGCCCGGCACTGAGATCCAGCCGTTGCTGCTGGATCTCACGTAACAGCTCCGCTTTGCGCAAATCGCGTTTACGGCTCATTTACTCATCCTCCAGCAGCTTGCGGTCTTCCGACAGCTCCCTGCGGGTGGCGCTCAGCAGCGTAGATCGGCGCGATTTCGCCAATGTCCACAGGCCAAAAATCAGCGCCAGCGCGAACAATACACCGGTGGTAATGGCAATCGCCATCAAACGATACTGCGCATCGACTGCCCAGATAATCAGCACCATCAGACTCATCAGGCCGAAGGCAGTAAACAGCATCGTCAGGCCAACCATCAACAGCATTTGAATCAGGTTGGCTTTTTCAGCTTCCAGCTCCACCACTGCCAGCCGGACGCGCGTTTCCACCATCCCGACCAGGATAGTAACAATGCGTTGCCCGATATTAATGACCCCTTTGCCGGGGCCGTGGCTTTGCTGATGCTCTGCCATATTAACGACGGGTCAGCAGCACGCCTAGAACTACGCCAACGGCGGCGCCAATACCCACGCTGGTCCACGGATTATCACGGACGTAGACGTCGGCGCGGTCGGCCGCTTCACGGGTGGTTTGGGCAATGCGGTCACCGGAGTCACCCAGGCGGGCACGGGTATCTTTCAGCGCGCTTTGTGCTTTGCTGCGCAGTTTATCCAGCTCGGTTTTCGATTTCTCACCGGAGGTGGTTAACACTTCTTCCAGCGTATCAGCCAGGTTTTTCAGCTCGGCGCGCAGATGTTCTGATGTGGTGTCTTTAGACATTGAAAACTCCTTAAATTTAGTTTTAATGACGTTGGCAGCTTTTCGCCTTAATACGGCGCAGCCTGCACTTCCTTCAGCTCATATTGGGCTTCAGCCAGCTTTTTTTCGCGTTTTGCAATTTTTTCGCGGTCGTCACCTTCCGCTTTTTCCTGCTTCAGTTCCTGTTCCCGCTCAGTCACTTTATTCTCGTGCTCTTTAATCTTTTCCTGATGTGCTTCTTTCAGCCCGGCATCGCTACAGTTGGCACGTGTCTCGGTTAACGCCCGCTCCAGGCCGTTCACCCGACGTTGGTTGTCGTGCTTCTGTGCAATATCGATTTCTTGCTGAATAGAGCGTACTTTCTGCTGGCAGAGCGTATCTGCCTGGGCGAAAGTCGCCAGGGTGAGTAGACTGATGCCGAAAATAATCTGATATTTCATGGTGATCGTGACCTTCCTTTGCGTGGATACCGTTGTAAAGATATCGTACTCCTGAAACAGGTTTGGTGCATTTTTACTGCTTATGAAGCATAGACAGAAAACAGGGAAAGCTCAAAAACAGAGAATATTCTTAGAGATAGCCCCGCCTTGACGATGGGCAGAGCAGATCACCGCTAGCCGACAGACTGAGGGCTAAGGCTGATGCGGTTTATCCAGTTTGACGCGCCGTGGTTCTCCTGGCGCGCAATATCAAAACCATAAGGTAGCAGCTTGCGCAGCACTTTTTCGGCCGCATCACTTTGCTCTAGTGAGTCGAATTTGATCACCAGAGCGTTCTGCTCCGGCGTAATGCTTTTAATATGAATGCCCTGAGCGTTCAGCGTCTGGTAGACGTAAAACCCATCGGGCAGGCTAATTCCCTGGCGAGATGCGCGGATTTGTAAGGCGCTTTCACTGCGGAACAGAGCAGGCATAAACGCCAGCGCCAGCAGTGCGAGTGTTGCCAGTGCGACCAGCGGGATAAGCCGCAGCGTACGCGTGGATAATTTCATAACACCAGGCATCATGAGTTTCCTTTCTCATTCGTCGACTGTTTTTTACGCCAAAGAACATACAGCGAGCCAAACAGGCCGAACACCAGTAACACCAGCGGCAGTAGCATCAGGCAAAACATCATCTGATCTTCGTATTTGAGGAAAAGGGGGGTTTTTCCCAGTGCGTAGCCGATCACGGTCAAAATCAGCACCCAAAGCAGTCCGCTCATCCAGTTAAAGAACTGGAAACGGGCATTACTCAGGCCGGAAAGCCCGGCAATGGTAGGCAGTAGCGTGCGGACAAAGGCGATAAAGCGGCCAACCAGCAACGCGGAAAGCCCATGACGGTGGAACATCTGGTGGGCACGCTGGTGATACTGTGCGGGCAAATGAGACAGCCATTTTTGTACGGTGACGGTATTCCCCAGCCATCGTCCCTGAATGTAGCTGACCCAGCAGCCGAGGCTGGCGGCGGTGGTCAGTACACAAACGGTCAGCGCGAAATTCATCGTGCCTTTAGCAATCAGCACGCCGACCAGAATCAGCAGACTGTCACCGGGGAGAAAGGCGGCGGGAAGCAGGCCGTTTTCCAGGAACAAAATCATAAACAAGATGAAATAGATGGCCCATACCAGCGTGGGATCCGCCAGGGTGGCGTAATCCTGCTGCCAGAGGGCGTGCACCAGGGATTTGAAAATATCCATTAGTCGTCCTGAACATCAAAGTTGGCTCGTTTCACGGTTTTTCGCACGCTTAATTGATCGTTTTATCGGTGCGTTTTAGCCAGTTAACGGGCGGCTGAACAGCTTTGCGGGTAAATATCACAGCTTGTTGTTACCCACGCAGGAAGGATAAAAATAAGCACATAACTGTAACAAAATTACGTTAGCCTGGACAGGAAGAAACGCAAGTCCAACGATGTTTTACCGTTGGAACAGGCTGTCTGGAAGGAGTTTTACACAGGCTGACACTATTGACCGTATTTTGACTTAATGAGTGCATTCAGCCTGAATGAAGAGTGCTATTTTTCGTCGTTCGAGACGGTATCTGGCATCACGACAGGATTTTCGGCAAACATATAGCGGTCAACGTTGAATTCAAAGTCATCCGTCGTGGCATGGAACAACATCTGTTTGGTGTTTTCAAGATGCTGCCACATAGCCAATTTGCTGGCGGCCGGATCTTTACGCATCAAGGCTTTAAGAATGGTGTCATGGTCTTCACACCAGCTCTCAATCGATTTGTCGTCAATATGTTCGTGCAGTTTGAGCCAGTAAGGATTATGCAGTCGGTGTAGCCACATCTTTTCCACAATTGCCGCCAGCGCACTGTTCTGCGTCGACAGCGCAATCTGTACGTGGAACTTCATATCCCACTCGGAATCACGGAAGCGGTCTTCTTTGCGTGCCTGCGTCTGGATCTCCATTAATTGCAGAATATCCTGGCGCGTCACCTGGGTGGCGGCGAACTCGGCAACATTGCTTTCAATTAACTGGCGGGCCTGCAACAGTTCAAACGGGCCAAAATTGGCGAACTCTAGCTGGCTGCTGGCGGTGACGCGGTTCTGCTGGCGCTGAGAAATGACGTGAATACCGGAACCTTTACGCACTTCGACGTAGCCTTCCACCTCCAGCATGATGATCGCTTCACGCACCACGGTGCGGCTAACGCCCATCTCTTCGGCGATAAAACGCTCAGCGGGCAATTTATCACCCACCTGATAAATATCCTGCTCAAGGCGGCGCTTCAGCTCGGCGGCAAGTTGTTGATAAAGGCGGCGCGACTCTGTTAGTTCCATGCTCCAGACTCCCGTTGAGAACACTCTGAGAATGGAATTTGTTATACCACTTTTCACGGTGGCGGGTCGACCCTCACTGGGGTTAAAACCCCCGCGACATCACGATTTTCCGTGCTGATGATCTCCACCTTTCTGGCTGACCGAAACAGCAGGTCAGCCATTAGGCGTCAGATGTTCACATTTCGTAGAGGCCGATCATCTTTTTCGATCAACCCCTGTTGATATTCTGCACTGTCGCAGAATCACGCTGAGTGTTGCGTCGCTGCCGCAATCACCTTGCTCTTTTTCTCCTGTTCCAGCTCTGAAATCGGTTTGTTTTTCAGCAGGGTCCAGATAGCTACCGCGCCTAACAAATCAAACACCGCCAGTGCGGCAAACAGTGGGCTAAAGCCCATCGTATCCGCCAGCGCCCCGACCACCAGTGCGAACATCGTACTGGCTGTCCAGGCCGCCATCCCGGTCAGGCCGTTGGCGGTCGCCACTTCATTACGGCCAAAAACGTCAGAAGAGAGGGTGATCAGGGAACCGGACAGTGCCTGATGGGCAAACCCGCCCACGCACAGCAGGGCAATCGCTGCATACGGACTGGTAAACAGGCCAATGGTGCCAGGGCCAATCATCAGTACGGCACCCATTGTTACCACCATCTTGCGCGAGACAATCAGGTTAACGCCAAACACGCGCTGGAAGAACGGAGGCAGATAACCGCCGACAATGCAGCCGAGATCGGCAAACAGCATCGGCATCCAGGCAAACATCGCAATCTCTTTCAGATTGAAGCCGTAGGCCTTAAACATAAACAGCGGGATCCAGGCGTTAAACGTGCCCCAGGCGGGTTCCGCCAGAAAACGCGGCAGGGCGATCCCCCAGAACTGGCGGTTACGGACGATCTGCCAGGCAGACATCTTTTTGCCGTTGTTCGTCTGGTGATGGGCTTCCTGCCCGGAAAGAATATATTCGCGCTCTTCAGGATCGAGCTTTTTCTGATCCTTAGGATGTTTGTAGAACATCAGCCAGCACAGTGCCCAGACAAGGCTCAGTACACCCGTGATAATAAAGGCCAGTTGCCAGCTGTGAGCGACGATAGCCCACACCACCAGCGGCGGTGCCAGCATGGCGCCAATCGATGAGCCGACATTAAAATAACCCACGGCAATCGAACGCTCTTTTGCCGGGAACCACTCGCTGCTGGCTTTCAGACCCGCCGGGATCATTGCGGCCTCGGCGGCACCCACCGCACCACGGGCCAGCGCCAGTCCACCCCAGCTTCCCGCCAGCGCGGTAGCGGCACAGAATATCGCCCAGAGAATGGCGAACATGGCATAGCCGATTTTCGTGCCCAGCACATCCAGAATGTAGCCCGCGACGGGCTGCATAATGGTGTAACAGGCTGAATAGGCAGCAATGATGTATGAATATTGCTGCGTGGTGATGTGCAGATCGGACTGTAACGTCGGTGCCGCCACGGCAATTGCATTACGCGTCAGGTAACCCAGAATGGTACCGATGGTCACCAGACCGATCATATACCAGCGTAACCCTTTAATTTTACGCATCTAAACCTCTTCCCGTCATTATTATTGATGCCACACCGCCGGTGTGTATCTGTAAAGGGCGCAATTGCGTTCTCGCCCTGTCTTTAACGAACCTTGCCTGCTAAATCTCAACCGCCGCCACGATAACTTGTCATACAGATTTAAAAGTTGAGAGCCATCACAAAAACCATTTTTATAATGGGGGATAATAAAAGGGCTTTAAAGACAGGTGGATAGCGTTTGATTGCATGGCTTGCAGGATAATTCACGCATAAATAGTGATGTTTTTGTGATCGGGTTCTCACTATTATTTCAGCGCTACTCATAATTGGTATGATAACTTTACTGGCATTGAGACAATGCAGGAGAGACCGTATGTCACGCTTTATGAGTGAAGACTTTTTACTGGACAGTGAGTTCGCCCGCAGGCTTTACCATGATTACGCTGCCGACCAGCCCATCTTCGACTACCACTGCCATCTGCCGCCGCAGCAGATTGCGGAAAACTACCGTTTTAACAATCTGTATGACATCTGGCTGAAGGGCGATCACTACAAATGGCGGGCGATGCGTTCCAACGGTGTGCCGGAAGCGCTTTGTACTGGTGATGCCAGCGATCGTGCAAAGTTTGATGCCTGGGCGCGCACGGTGCCGGATACCATCGGAAACCCGCTGTACCACTGGACCCACCTTGAACTGCGCCGTCCGTTTGGCATCACCAATACGCTGTTGTCACCCGCCACGGCCGACACGATCTGGCACCAGTGCAACGAACTGCTGGCGCAGGAGGCCTTTAGCGCCCGCGGCATCATGGAGCAGATGAACGTCAAAATGGTCGGCACCACGGACGATCCGGTGGACGATCTGCGCCATCACCGCGCGCTGGCACTGGATGGCAGCTTCACGACGAAAGTGCTGCCAAGCTGGCGGCCGGATAAAGCCTTCAACATTGAAGCTGAAGGATTTGTCGACTATCTGCAAACGCTGTCAGCGGTGGCGAACGTCGATATCACCCGTTTTGACGACCTGCGGCGTGCGCTGAACGTGCGGCTTGATCACTTTGCGGCCCACGGTTGCAAGGTGTCGGATCATGCGCTGGACGTGGTGCTGTACGGTGAAGCGGATGACGCCACACTGGATGCCATCCTGGCACGTCGTCTTGCGGGAACTCTGCCGCCGGAAAGCGAGGTGGCGCAGTTTAAAACCGCCGTGCTGGTGTGGCTGGGCGCGGAATATGCGCGTCGTGGCTGGGTGCAGCAGTATCACATTGGCGCACTACGCAATAACAACCGCCGTCAGTTACAGCTGCTGGGGCCGGATGTGGGCTTTGACTCCATCAACGACCGTCCGCTGGCTGAACCCCTGTCACGCCTGCTGGATGCGCAGAACCGGGACAACGCGCTGCCAAAAACCATCCTTTACTGCCTGAACCCGCGCGATAACGAAGTGCTGGCGACGATGGCCGGGAATTTCCAGGGAGAAGGGCAAGCCGGGAAGATGCAGTTTGGTTCGGCGTGGTGGTTTAACGACCAGAAAGATGGCATGGAGCGTCAGATGACCCAGCTGGCACAGATGGGGCTGCTAAGCCGCTTCGTCGGCATGCTCACCGACAGCCGCAGCTTCCTCTCTTACACCCGCCATGAATATTTCCGTCGTCTGCTATGCCAGATGATCGGGCGCTGGGTGGAAAAAGGCGAAGCGCCAGGCGATATCGCGCTGCTGGGCAACATGGTGCAGAACATCTGCTTTAACAACGCACGCGACTACTTTGCCATTGAGCTGTAGAGCAATCAGAGAGGATATGAGATGCGCAAGCTGAACCGAAACGACTTCCCAGGGCCTGCCTGGCCAGAACGCATCATCCAGTTCGGCGAAGGTAACTTTCTGCGTGCCTTCATCGACTGGCAGATCGATCAGTTAAACCAGCATACCAGGCTGGACGCTGGCGTGGTGGTGGTGCGGCCACTCAGCGGCGGCAGCCCACGTAGTATTAACAGCCAGGACGGGCTGTATACCACGGTGATCCGCGGGCTCAATGCACAGGGTGAGGTGGTGAGCGAGCCGCGGCTGATCCGCTCGGTCAATCGCGAAATCCAGCCTGCGGAGGATTTTGCCGCGTTTATGGCGCTGGCGATTGACCCACAGCTGCGGTTTGTCTTCTCCAATACCACGGAAGCGGGGATCTATTTTGACCCGGCAGATACGCTGGAATCCACACCTCCGGTCAGCTTCCCGGCCAAACTGACCCGTCTGCTGCTGGCACGCTGGCAGCATTTTAACGGCGCGCCTGACAAAGGCTGGCTGATGCTGCCCTGCGAGCTGATCGACGATAACGGCGACGCCCTGCGCGCCCGGGTGTTGCAAACGGCGCAGGCCTGGCAGTTACCTGCTGCCTTTGTGACGTGGGTGGAGCAGCACAATACCTTCTGTTCAACGCTGGTGGACCGCATTGTCACGGGTTACCCCGACGATGCCCGCGAGCTGGAAGAGCAGCTCGGTTACCAGGATGACTATCTGGTGGCGGGGGAGGTGTATTACCAGCTGGTGATCCAGGGGCCGGCTTCGGTGGCGCAAGAACTCTGCCTTGACCAGCTGGCGCTGAATATCCTGCTGGTTGATGACATCAAACCGTATAAAGAGCGCAAGGTGGCGATCCTCAATGGCGCGCACACCGCGATGGTGCCGGTGGCATTTCTTGCCGGGCTGGAGTCGGTCGGGGAGGCGATGGCTGATGCGGAGGTGGCGGCGTTTGTCGACGGCACGCTGCGCACGGAAATTATTCCGACGCTGACGCAGCCCGCGACCACGTTGAATGCTTTTGCGGACGAAGTCCTTAACCGTTTTCGTAACCCGTTTATCCGCCATCAGCTGAGTGCGATTGCCCTCAATGGGATGACGAAGTTCCGCACCCGTCTGCTGCCTGCGCTGCTGTGGCAGCACGCAGAGCTGGGGGCGCCGTCGCCGCGCCTGAGCTTTGCCCTTGCGGCGCTGCTGGCGTACTACCGGGGCGAGCGCAACGGCCAGCGTTATCCGTTGCAGGACGATGCGCACTGGTTACAGCGTTTTGCCACGCTATGGCCGCAGGTTGACTGCCATGATATTTCCCTGCGCCAGCTGGTGGATGAGGTGCTGAGCGACGCTGCACACTGGGGGCAGGATCTCACGCAGCTGGCCGGGCTGAGTGAGGGCGTGACGGCGCAGCTGCAACAGATCGTCCAGCTCGGTATGCGTGCGGCACTGGCGCAGATTAACGAAGGTGGGCACCATGCAAAGCATCATTAAAATTCACAGCCTGGATAACGTGGCAGTGGCCCTGCGTGACCTGGAGGAAGGGGAGCGCGTCAGCGTTGCCGGAGAGGAGCTGGTGCTGAAGCAGGCGGTGGGGCGTGGACATAAATTTGCCCTGCAACCGCTGGCAGTGAATGCGCTGGTGATGAAATACGGTCTGCCGATCGGTCACGCCACGCAGCCCGTCAGCGCCGGGGAAATTATTCATTCAAACAATGCGCGCACCAACCTCAGCGATCTGGATGAGTACCAGTATCAGCCGGAGTTTGCCACGTTGCCGGAACAGGCTGCAGACCGTGAGGTGCAGATTTACCGCCGCCGCAGTGGTGAAGTCGGCATTCGCAATGAGCTGTGGATCCTGCCGACCGTGGGCTGCGTCAATGGCATTGCCCGCCAGATCCTGCAACGTTTTCTAAAAGAGACGGCGGAGGCGGCTGATATTGACGGCGTACACCTGTTCAGCCATCCGTTTGGCTGTTCGCAGCTGGGGCAGGATCACGAGAACACCCGCACCATGCTGCAAAATATGGTGCAACATCCCAACGCCGGGGCGGTGCTGGTGATCGGCCTTGGCTGTGAAAACAATCAGGTGGATGTTTTCCGCCAGACGCTGGGTGAGACAGACGAGCAGCGGGTGAAGTTTATGATTTGCCAGCAGCAGGATGATGAGGTGGAAGCCGGGCTGGCACTGTTGCATGAGCTGTACGAAGCGATGCGCCATGACCAGCGTCAGCCTGGGCGTCTTAGCGAACTGAAGTTCGGGCTGGAGTGCGGCGGGTCGGACGGTTTGTCCGGCATTACTGCCAATCCGCTGCTCGGGCGTTTCTCCGACCAGATGATCGCCAACGGCGGCACCACGGTGCTGACAGAGGTGCCGGAGATGTTCGGGGCCGAACGCATTCTGATGAGCCGCTGCCGCGATGAAGCCACCTTCAGTAAAACGGTGAAAATGGTCAACGACTTCAAAGCGTACTTTATTGCCCACAACCAGCCGATTTATGAAAACCCGTCACCGGGCAACAAAGCAGGCGGGATCACCACCCTGGAAGAGAAGTCACTGGGCTGCACGCAGAAGGCCGGGCAAAGCCAGGTGGTGGATGTGCTGAACTACGGGCAGCGGCTGACGCAGCCCGGGCTGAACCTGCTCAGCGCACCGGGGAACGATGCGGTGGCTACCAGCGCACTGGCTGGATCAGGTTGTCATATGGTGCTGTTCAGTACCGGACGCGGCACCCCTTACGGCGGTTTTGTTCCCACGGTGAAGTTAGCCACCAACAGCGAACTGGCGGCGAAGAAGCCGCACTGGATTGATTTTGATGCCGGGCAGTTGATCCACGGCGTGGAGATGCCCGCACTGCTGGCGCAGTTTGTCGACACTATCGTGGCCATTGCCAACGGGCGACAGACGCGTAATGAAGTGAATGATTTCCGGGAACTGGCGATTTTTAAAAGCGGGGTGACATTGTAGGGGCGAGTTATGTCTCGCACTGGTTTGGTTGGGCACTGGGTCGGGCATGCCCGACCCCTACAACAGAGCGACGTAGGGGCGAGGCATGCCTCGCCCGGGGGTAATTTACGCGTTCTGTTCAACCCGGCGATCTTCCGCCATACAGGCCGCAGCCGTAAACAGAATATCCGCCGAGGAGTTCAGCGCGGTTTCGGCTGAATCCTGCAAGACCCCGATAATAAAGCCCACAGCAACCACCTGCATCGCCACGTCATTCGGTATCCCGAACATATTACACGCCACCGGGATCAGCAGCAGCGAGCCGCCCGCCACACCCGACGCCCCGCAGGCACAAATCGACGCCACCAGGCTTAACAGAATAGCGGTGCCGACATCGACATGGATACCCAGCGTATTTACCGCTGCCAGTGTCAGCACGGTAATGGTGATCGATGCGCCCGCCATACTGATATTGGCGCCAATCGGAATAGAAACTGAATAGGTGTCTTCATCCAGACCCAGCTTTTTCGCCAGCGCCATATTCACCGGAATATTGGCGGCGGAGCTGCGGGTGAAGAAGGCGGTTACGCCGCTTTCACGCAGGCAGGTAAACACCAGCGGATACGGATTGCGGCGGATCTGCCACCACACCAGCAACGGGTTAAAGACCAGCGCCATCAGCAGCATGCAGCCCAGCAGCAGCACCAGCAGGCTGGCATACTCCCACAGCGCATCAAAACCGGTCGAGGCGAGAATCGATCCTACCAGACCGAAAATTCCGATGGGCGCAAAGCGGATCACAAGACGCACCAGACGCGTCACGGCATCGGAGGCATCATTGAGAAACGTTCGGGTGGTGTCGCTGCTGTGGCGGAACGCAAAACCGAGGCCGATAGCCCACACCAGAATGCCGATATAGTTGGCTTTCATCAGGGCTTCAATCGGGTTGGCGACCATGCTCATCAGCAGACCGTGCAGCACGGCCAGAATCCCGGACGGTGGCACAATCTCGGTGCTGGCGGCCTGCAACGTCAGATTCTGCGGCAGCAGATGGCTGGCGACCACCGCCACCATGGCGGCGAAGAAGGTACTGAGCAGATAGAGCATCACAATCGGGCGAATGTTGGTTTTTTGCCCCTGCTGATGGTTAGCGATCGAGGAGATCACCAGAACCAGTACCAGCAATGGCGCCACGGCTTTCAGCGCGCTGACAAACAGCTCACCCAGCAGGCCGACCGCCAGCGCATTGCTCTTTGAGAACCAGGCCAGGGCAATACCGGCCACCAGCCCAATCATAATTTGTGTTACCAGGCTGCCCTGCAGCAGGCGCTGAACCAGCCCACGGTCACTGTTTTCTGTACGCATATTTTAAAATCACTATCGTTATCGATGTTTCTGGGATGTTTGCGCAGGGGAGTATAAGGAAATCATCTGACAGGGGAAGGGAAAAGTGCGTGTTGTTATGCCATTCAGACCACAAGGGCCAATCGAAAAAGACGATTGGCCCCAACAACATTCACCGTATGGAACGGCCTTTTCCGGTCGTCCCGCTGCGATCAGGATACCTTCTGGTCGTTCCGGTAATTGACCACGGCATTAATGATCAGCGTCAGCGCCAGGATACCGCCCACAATGCCGAGTGAAATGGCGATCGGAATATGGAAGATGTCGACAATCAACATCTTCACACCGATAAACACCAGAATCACCGACAGGCCGTATTTCAGCATTGAGAAGCGCTCTGCCACGTTTGCCAGCAGGAAGTACATGGCACGCAGGCCGAGGATGGCGAACAGGTTAGACGTCAGCACGATAAACGGATCGGTGGTCACCGCGAAGATGGCCGGAATACTGTCGACGGCGAAAATGACGTCGCTCAGTTCAACCATAATCAGCACCAGCAGCAGCGGTGTGGCAAACAGCACGCCATTCTTGCGGACAAAGAAGCGTTCCCCTTCGATTTTGTCGGTCATGCGCATACGGCCACGCAGCCAGCGCACCAGCGGTTTATCGCCAATCGCGCTGTCATCTTCCTTCGCCAGCGCCATTTTGATTCCGGTAAACAGCAGGAACGCACCGAAGATATACAGCAGCCAGCTAAACTGGGTCACCAGCCAGCTTCCGGCAAAGATCATAATGGTACGCAGCACAATCGCGCCCAGCACGCCGTAAATCAGCACCCGACGCTGCAAGGCGGCCGGAACGGCGAAATAGCTGAACAGCATCAGCCAGACAAACACGTTGTCGACGGCCAGCGCTTTTTCAATCAGATAACCGGTGAGGAAGGCCAGCGCCTGGGTATCCGCGACTTCGCGCCCGGCGGTGCCGGTGAGATACCACCAGAAGGCCGCGTTAAATAGCAGTGAGAGCGTGACCCAGACCAGCGACCAGGCAGCCGCCTGTTTCATGGTCATGGTGTGCGCGCCGCGACGGCCCTGCAACAGCAGGTCAATCGCCAGCATAATCACGACAACGACAGCGAAGCTGCCCCAGAGTAATGGCGTGCCGACAGTATTCATTTCGAGTATCCCAATAACAAAAATGGCCAACGTCGGAAGACGCCAGCCACATTATTTTTGTCGCTGTAAGCAAAACCTCGCCTTCCGGCAAGGTCTCACTTACAACCAGGATTTGGTTGCTCAGTAACCGGACATCATGTGGATGTCGTATTGACGATTAACTGACGAAGAAGTTACTCCCCTTTGCTGTTGCAAAAGATAGGCGTGCCGCCGCCGCAGGTCAATCTTCTTCAGTAATATTTAGAAATATTTACACAGCGGCATCGGCCGGGAAGATCACGCCGGTCTGGCGGCGGATCTCCGTCAGCAGCTTCGCGGTGATGCGTGACGTTTCCAGCCCAGGGTGATCCACCTGATTATTCTCCACCAGGCGGGCGAACACTTCCGCTTCATACAGCATGGTATTGATATGCTGCGGCTGCGTGAGATCCTGCGCTTTGCCGCCGCGCGGGATAAAGCTGACGCGCTGGCACTCAGACACCTGCTCAATCACCAGCGATCCGTCTTCCCCCTGAATTTCACTCGGCAGCGTGGACTGGCTGATTTTGGAGTGCTGTAAGGTCACGTCGAAATCACCGTAGTTGAGGATCACCGTACCGTGACCATCGACGCCGCTCGCCAGCAGGCTGGCGCTGGCAACAACGCGGGCGGGTTCTCCCCAAAGGCTCACTGCCGTTCCGAGGCAGTAATAGCCGATATCCATAATCGAACCGTTAGACCACGCCGGATTAAACGTATTGGGGTTTTCGCCATCCAGATAGCGCTGATAGCGCGAGGAGTACTGGCAATAATTAATAAAGGCTTTGCGCAGCGTGCCCAGTTTCGGCAGCGACTGTTGCAGCGCGAGGAAATTCGGCACGCTGGCGGTTTTAAAGGCTTCAAACAGCACCACCTGATGCTCGGCGGCACAGGCTATCATCGCGTTGACTTCACGCAGATTCGAGGCCAGCGGCTTTTCGCAGATAACGTGCTTACGGTGGCGCAGGAACAGCAGTGATTGCGGGCAGTGCAGGGCGTTGGGGCTGGCGATATACACCGCATCAATGGCATCTGACGCGGCCATCTCTTCCAGGGAATCAAACAGCCGTTCCACCGGATAATCACTGGCAAAGGTCTTTGCCTGCGCCAGCGAGCGCGAGTAAACGGCCGTCAGTTTCATTTTTCCGGTTTCATGAGCAGCATCGACAAACTGACGGGTGATCCAGTTGGTTCCAACGACGGCAAAGCGAATCATAGTATTCCTGTTCGGCTGATTAGCGGAAAAGCAGATTATCACGCCAATCCTCCAGGGCAATGGCGGATGCAGGATATTTGATTTTTCAGCCCACCTCTCGCACGATAGGGAAAATCATCCCGAGGGAACCCGATGAGCGTTCGTAGCCCACAGAGCAAACATGCACTTAACTGGACCAGCATTCTGGTGGCTATCCCGGTCGGGCTGGTCGCATCGCTGGTGACGCTGGGCTTTCGTGAGGCCATTAACCTGATTGATGGCCTGCTGTTCAACGGCCAAACCGATGTTACTCAGGCGATGCGCGTTTACCCCTGGTACTGCTGGCCGCTGATTGTCGGGGCGGGAGGGCTGATTGCCGGTTTCCTGCTGCGCTATGCCACTGCCATTGAGCAAAAGCAGACGGTGCGTACCGATTATCTGGAAGTCATTAATGCCCAGCTGGATGCGGTGCCCGCGCGTACCTCACTGTTTCGCGGGCTGTCATCGCTGGCGAGTATCAGCAGCGGCGCGTCTATCGGCCGCGAAGGGCCGATGGTGCAGCTGTCGGCGCTGGCTGGCAGCCTGATGGGGCGCTGGTGGTTTACATCGCTGCCGCTGAAAAACAGCGACGTGGTGGCGATGGCTGCCGCCGCCGGGCTGGCCTCGGTATACCACGCGCCGCTGGCATCAGCGATTTTTGTCGCGGAGATCGCTTTCGGTATCTCCGCCATGCAGCGCCTGATCCCCCTGATTATCGCTGCCGGCGTCGCGGTGCTGACCATGTGGTCGCTCGGGCACCGTTCGGCGATGTACCCGTTTTCCCACAGCCAGTTTGACCTGACGCCAGGCAGCATTGCGCTGACCGTGGTTATCGGGTTGCTGGCGGGCCTGCTGGGATGGGGCATGCTCTGGCTGATTGGTCAGAGTAAGCGCTGCTTCGCGCCCATTCGCAGCCTGCCGCTGCGCCTCGGCCTTGGCGGGCTGCTGGTGGGCGGGCTGGCGATTGGCAGCACTCAGATCCTCGGCAACGGTTACGAAGTGATTGTGCGTATTATGGCGGGGGATTTCCTGCTGCCGATGCTGCTGGCACTGCTGCTGTTGAAGATGCTGGCCACGGCGATCTCCGTGGGTTCCAATGCCGTCGGCGGCCTGTTTACCCCGGCCCTGCTGATTGGTGCGCTGATGGGCGAAATGGTGGCGCTGCTGGCTGCTGCTGCCGGGTTGCCCATTGGAAATGCCGAAGTGTTTGCCGCCGTGGGTATGGGCGCGGTGCTGGCATCTGTCAGCCAGGCACCACTGATGGCAATGCTGATGGTGCTGGAGATGACGCTCAACAGCAGCCTGCTGTTCCCGGCAATGATCGCCAGCGTGCTGGCTTCCATGACGGTTTACCGTCTGCACTCCATCAGCACCTACTCGGTGATGACCCGCCACTTCAGCCGCTCCGATGCCAAGTTTGATTTTGATAACGGCATTATTTCGCAGTTTATCGTCTCTGGCGCGGCGCTGACGCCACAGGACTCCGTCGGCAAAGCGCTGGCGGTCAGCTCACTTAAGCGTGAACGTTTTGTCTATGTGATTGGCGAGCAGGGGGAGTTTATCGGCGCGGTGTCGATCCACGATATTTCGCATAAGGTACTGGATAAAGAGATCACCCTGACCTCCCCGGTTAGCTGTGTGGTCGACACGCAATTCCCCACGGTTTACGAGAACCAGACGATTAAAGAGGGTTGGGAAGCGTTCGCCCGCGTCACGCTGGAGCGCCTGCCGGTGCTGAATAATCCGCTGGAGCGGAAATATCTGGGAGCGCTGACGAAGACCAGTCTGATCCAACAGGCGAAAGATTTCATATAAATACAGGCAGTAACAACGATATCAGGCGGCATCTGTATAATGCCGCCTGCTACTTTTACATTTTAAGGACGAAGTCATGTCATTCCCTGCACGTTTTCGCTGGCTGCTGTTGCTGCCGGTGATGTTCTGGCTTTCCGGCTGCGACTATAACCAAATCCAGCAGCGCGACGAAGCCGTCTCCACTGAATGGTCAGAAGTGTTGAACCAGTATCAACGCCGTGCCGATCTGATCCCGAACCTGGTGGCAACGGCAAAAGCCAATGCCAGCCATGAAGCCGAGGTGTTTAAAAGCATCGCCGACGCTCGCGCCAAAATCGGCAGCCTGACTCAGGTACAAAATGCCCCGGAAGATGCACAAACCATGCAGGCTTTCCAGCAGTCGCAGTCAGAGCTGAGTAGCGCCATGTCGCGCCTGCTGGTGATCAGCGAACGCTATCCTGATTTGAAAGCGGATCAGATGTTTAACAACCTGATGGTGCAGCTGGAAGGCACGGAAAACCGCATTGCCGTGGCGCGCCAGCGCTATGTGCGTGCGGTGCAGGATTACAATCTGCTGATCCGTCAATTCCCCAGCTCCCTGACCGCCAAAGTCATGGGCTACCAGCGTAAAGAGAACTTCCAGCCGGAAAACGTGGCGCAGATTTCTACCGCCCCGAAAGTGGACTTCTCTCAGCCTGCCAGCGCGAAATAAGGGATGACCATGCGATTTTTCACCCTGATCCTGCTGGCGGTGCTGCCCTTTGCCAGTCTGGCCGCAACCGTGGCCGTACCGACATTACAGCAGCGCGTGACGGATGAAGCGGGCGTGCTGAACGCCACGGATGTCCAGCAGATCACCACGCAGATTGTGGCGCTGGAGAAAAAAACCGGCCACCAGCTGGCGGTGCTGACCGTTGATACCACCGGGGATGACAGCATTGAGCAGTATGCCACGCGGGTATTCGACGCCTGGAAACTGGGTGATAAGCAGCGCGATGACGGCTTGCTGCTGGTGATGGCGAAAACCGACCGCACCGTGCGCATCGAGGTTGGCTACGGGCTGGAAGGGGATTTCACCGATGTGCAGGCTGCGCGCGTGATCAACGGCAGCATCATCCCCCACTTTAAACAGGGGGAAATGGGGCCAGGACTCGTTGCAGGCGTGCAGAGTATTGCTCGCCAGCTGGGTGTGCCGGTGGAGGGCGATGCCCCTGCTGTGGCACCGCGTCCGCTGGCTGAGCCTGCTCCGACAGTATCTAATGACGCCATCACACTGTCCGGCGGCAGCGTTGGTCTCTGGCTGCTGGGCATGATAATCCTGCCGTTCTTCTTCCTGCGTCGCAACCCGCTGCTGAGGGCGCTTTTTGTCAGCGGGATTGTCACCGGTATTTCGGCACTTAGCACGCTGGTGACCTCCGGTGCGGAGAGCGTTAGCGGCGATAATGT
This sequence comes from Erwinia sp. AnSW2-5, assembly GCF_045107195.1. NCBI lineage: Bacteria > Pseudomonadati > Pseudomonadota > Gammaproteobacteria > Enterobacterales > Erwiniaceae > Erwinia > Erwinia sp. AnSW2-5. The sequence continues at coordinate 33,914 of NZ_JBJGXA010000010.1, read as the reverse complement.
GGGCCTGCTGTTTGGCGGCAGCCTGATGGTACAGATGCTTATCTCATCGCTGATTGGCACCCTGCTGGGTGGCGGCGGCAGCCGCGATCGTTCTGACGACAGTTCTGACTCCCGCTCCAGCCGCAGCCGGGATTCCGACAACAGTGACGGCGGCTTCAGCGGTGGCGGCGGCCGCAGCGGCGGCGGTGGCGCATCGGGGAAATGGTAACGCTCTGGCGGGTGAGGGTTTATCCCTCACGCCCTTCCAGCGCCTGTGCGGTCAGCCACAGGCGCGTATCGAACTCCAGCTGATGATACTGCGGCTCCATATGGCAGCAGAGCTGGTAAAACGCCTTGTTGTGGTCTTTCTCTTTAATATGCGCCAGCTCATGCACCACGATCATGCGCAGAAACGCCTCCGGGGCCTGTTTAAAAATCGTCGCCACGCGGATCTCCGCTTTGGCTTTCAGCTTGCCGCCCTGCACGCGCGATATCGCCGTGTGTAACCCCAGCGCATGTTTCATGACCTTAATCTTGCTGTCATAAATCACCTTGTTAAGCGGCGGCGCATTGCGCAGCGACTGGTTCTTTAAATCCAGTGCGTAGTCGTACAGCGCTTTGTCGCTGGTGATGCTGTGCGTGGAGGGATAACGCTGGTTCAGCACCTCCGACAGGCGCTGTTGTTCAATCAGCGTACGCACCTGTGACAGCAGCGATTCAGGGTAACCTTGAAGATAAATAAGCGACGACATGCAGACTCCGGTGAAGAAAAACGTTTACTGTGCGCCCGTTTTAGGGGATAAAACGCGGGAATTTTACCACTAAGGTGATCCCATGAGCCAACTCGAACTAAGCAACCGCATGCTGACGCTGCATCGTTTTCCCCAAATGCGCGAAGAAAGCCCGTTGCAGGCCTGGGATGCGGCCGACGAATATGTGTTGCAGCATCTGGGCGATGCCCCGGTCAGCGGCCCAACGCTGATCTTCAATGATACCTTTGGCGCGCTGGCCTGTGCGCTGGCAGGCGAGGGCGTCTACAGCATCAGCGATTCCTGGCTGAACCAGCAGGCGACCCGTCAGAATCTGGCGCTGAACCACCTCGACGAAGCCGATGTACAGTTGATCGACAGCATCAGCCCGCTCCCTGCGGTACCGGCACGCGTTCTGATTAAAGTTCCGAAAACCCTCGCCCTGCTGGAATACCAGCTGCGCGCGTTGCGTGATGTCGTGACCCCGGAAACGCAGATTATTGCTGCCGGTAAAGCGAAGGATATCCATACCTCGACGTTACAGCTATTTGAAAAAGTGTTGGGTCCAACCACCACCTCGCTGGCACGCAAAAAAGCCCGCCTGATCTTCGGTACGTTTAGCGCGCCGGAGCTGAAGGAAAGCGACGTGATTGCCAGCTGGCCGCTGGACGGCACGCCCTATGAAATCCACAACCATGCCAACGTCTTTTCGCGTGGCGGGCTGGATGTCGGCGCGCGCTTCTTCTTACAGCATCTGCCGTCCGACCTGGAAGGTGAGATTGCCGATCTTGGCTGCGGCAATGGCGTGATTGGCCTGATGGCGTTACAGCAGAATCCGCTGGCGCAGGTCCATTTTGTCGATGAGTCCTATATGGCGGTCGCCTCCAGCCGGATGAACATTGAAGTGAACAGCCCGCAGGATCTGGATCGCAGTACGTTCCACGTCAATAACTCGCTGGCAGGCTACCCGTCAGACCGCCTGCATGCGGTGCTGTGCAACCCGCCGTTCCACCAGCAGAGTGCGGTCACCGACCATATTGCCTGGCAGATGCTGCGTGATGCGCGCCGTTGCCTGCAAGATGGCGGCGAACTGCGTATTGTCGGTAACCGTCATCTCGACAACTACCACAAAATGAAAAAGCTGTTTGGTAACTGCACCACCGTGGCAAGTAACCAGAAATTTGTGGTGCTGCGTTCGGTGAAAATGCCTTAATCCGTCAGCCTGCGGACGGGCGTACCCGTCCCCGACGGAATACGCTTTGCTATCCACGAAAATTGCCGACGTTGATTTTTAATTCAACGTCGGCTTTTATTTATCGAACGTCATTATTATCTGCAACAATCTTCGTAATAATTGAATACTTGACCACTCAGCGTTTTTCTTAAAATAGCAACGGTGCAGAAAGTCATATTTACCTGTCCATCCCACTCCCTTACTATCAATTCTGGATTATTTGATAACAAGGAAATGTTATGGAAAACGGTTTTAGTATTGCCATGACCCCGGTCCAGCTGGCAGCCGTCATGGCGGATGAATCTGTGCTCACTGAGCGTATCTGGGGCAGTATCGGGTTTCTCGGTAGTGTGCTGGAGCTTGCCAGTGCCACCGCCCTTTGCCTGGTGCCGGAACCCACCGGCGTGACGAAAGCGGGATGCATTATTGTGGGTGCGCACAGTCTGGATGGGATCAGCTCTTCAGCCTATCAGGTGTATTCTGGTAAACCCACGGCCTCAATGACAGCACGCGCTACGGCAGGTATCGCCAGAGAGCTGGGCGCAAATGGGTCCACTGCTGACCAGATTGGTATCGCCGTCGATGTGATCCTCCCGTTCTCTGTCGCGGGTGCGGCTCGTGTGGCGTCGGTCAGAATGGGGCAGGTTAATCTGATGAAGCACGAGGCGGTTAAAGGCTTTGCGGGGGGCGGGCATACTTTAAGAAAGCATGTGGGAAAATCTGAGCGTGAATTACTGGAAAAGGTCAAAAGGGGTATACAGTCAGGTTCATTCAAAGAAGGACACTCTGCTAGCTCTTTCACTTCTCTGAATATTGCTGAACAGGCTATAAGCAAAGCCGTTAAGGCTAATAGAGCTAAAATCCGCCAATGGGCAAAGAGTAATAGCCCGGATAATAATAGTTATCTAAATTTTAAATTTAGAACAGGAACCAATGTGGGCATTGTTGTTAAATATGATGCTACCAGTGCAGTCAGTTCAACAAGAATCGAAGTTGTCCTGAGGAAAAAACAGTATAATAATAAACCCTATTACATCGCAACAGCTTACCCGGTGCTTTAATCAATGGAAAAGTTCACAACTATCAGTACCTTTTTTATCGTTTTCTTCGGACAGGATAGCGATGAATATGGTGATAGCTATCCCGAAATCGTCGATTCTGCTTTTAAAATTTATGTCGAAGATGGGGGTAATTATCTTAATAACTTAATCACTAATATCGATGATTTTCGTCAGACTTACCCGGACAATGAGTCCGCGGCTGTTGCCCTGAATGAACTTACCGGAGGGTCTGCGGGTAATACGCGATGTTACACACCAACACTTCTTGATTTTCTGGCGTGGCTATCTGCCACTCTGAAGCAGAAGCGTGAGGAATATCACGCTAAATAACAGGCAGCGGCCCACATGTTTGTGGGGCGCTTATCCCATGCCGGGGCGTTTCTGCCCCCGCTATCACCGCTTTGCAATCCACGAAAATCGCTGTTCATATCCGTGCTGAAAATGGCTGTTGCGGCGATAGCTCGCCTGCTCTTCCGCCATGCAGTAGGTGCAGATCTGCGACAGCTCAATCTGTGCTTCCGGCACACCCGCACGCAATGCAATGCGTTTTGCCAGCAGCGGCAGGTCAAACCATACGCCTGCGGTGGTTCCCTGCGCCTGTGGGCGTACCGAGGCCGGATTAGGCCAGGGGCTGGCAGACCAGGACATCAGGGCGGCCAGCTGGTGCGGATCATCCTGTTTTGCCTGGGTAATGACATCCTGCCCCAGCTCATAACAGCAGGGACCAATCGCCGGGCCGATGGCGATAAACAGACTGTCCGGCGTTGCCCCGCGTTCACACAGTTGTGCTATCGCGTTAATCAGCACCCCACCGAGAATCCCTTTTAGCCCGCCGTGTACCGCCGCCACCTGCTGCTGACGACTATCGGCTAACAGGATCGGCAGACAGTCAGCGGTGTAGATCGCCACGGCATCCTTGCCCGTGCCAATCAGTCCATCCGCTTCCTGGCTTTTTACAGGCAGGGCATCAACGTCGGGGATCACCCGGGCGCTATGGCGTTGCTGATTGTAGCGCGTACCTTCCGGTGGGCGCTCACCTGCGGCCATAAAGGCGTGGTCAAGCCAGTCAAAGCGCGAGAGTAGCGTGGAGCGATAAACCTGCTGCATGGTGGTGTCCTCAGTCGCGGATTCTATGATGATGGAGTTTACAGGCAGGATGCTACATTTTTAAGCTGTTCATTAAAAAGCATTTTTCGTTGTTATCTGACTACCGCAATGATGGACAGCCAGGCTATCCTGCGGCAGGAACTTGATTTACTCACTGCCAAAGGATGGTCAACAATATGAGTCACTTGCCCGAAATTAACCCGGCATCCCAACGTTATTACTCTGCGGCACTGTTTGCCGGATTTATCGGAGGGAATGTCGCCAGCTTTGTGAAATGGGGCACGGAGAATCCGTTCCCGCCGCGAATGGCCGATCGGGCTATTCCGCCTGCTGAAATGCTGCATGACTTTGGTTTTCACGTCAGCAACATGATCTACCACTATTCCGGCCACCTCGTAAACTGGGGCGTGGCGGGAGTGCATCATCTTTTTTCACTCTTTTTTGCCATGCTGTACTGCGGGCTGGCCGAGATTTTCCCGAGGATCACCCTGTGGCAGGGCGTGGGATTTGCCCTGGTGATTACCGTGATATTCCACGGCATTGCGCTGCCCGTCGGCGGATGGGCTCCCCCGTTCTGGCGGTTACCGATGGATGAAATCCTGTCGGAAACCTTCGGGCATATCCTCTGGATGTGGACCATTGAGGTTTTCCGCCGCGATCTGCGCCGCCGTTGCATCCGGAAAGGTGCCAGGCAAAAGCCAGCAATGAACTAAATCGCCAGCCCCAGCGCCGTACCCTGAGCAATCGCCCGGCGAGCATCCAGCTCCCGGGCGACATCCGCGCCGCCAATAATATGCGGTACTTTCCCCCGTACGGCCAGCGCATCAGCCAGCGTGCGATCCGGCTCCTGTCCGGCGCAGATCACCACGTTATCCACGGCCAGCAGCTGTGGTTCGCCGTTAACCCGCAGGTGCAAGCCTTCATCATCAATCCGCAGATACTCCACGCTGCCCCACATCTGCACGCCGTGCATTTGCAGGCTGGCGCGATGGATCCATCCGGTGGTTTTTGCCAGCCCGGAACCCGGTTTGCCGGGGGAGCGCTGTAACAGCCATACCTGGCGCTCACTCACCGGACGCTCCGGCGGCAACAGCCCGCCCGGCCGGGTAAGGCTGCGGTCAATGCCCCATTCCCGGCAGAACGCGTTGAGATCCTGCACGTTAGCCACCAGATACTCAGCCGTATCAAACCCGATGCCGCCTGCGCCAATAATCGCCACGCGTTTGCCGACGGGTTTCTTATCGCGGATCACCTCCAGATAGCTCAGCACCGAAGGGTGGTCGATGCCCGGGATGGGCGGAGTGCGCGGTAAAATACCGGTCGCCAGCACCACCTCATCAAACGCGGTGAGATCGTCTGCGGTGGCACGATGACCCAGCCGCAGCGGGACGCGGTGCAGCTCAAGCTGGCGGCTGAAGTAACGCAGCGTTTCACTGAACTCCTCTTTACCGGGGATCTGACGGGCAATATTGAACTGGCCGCCGATCTCTGGCCGCGCATCAAACAATGTCACCTGGTGACCGCGCTGAGCGGCGTTCACCGCAAAGGCCAGCCCGGCAGGACCGGCACCGACCACTGCCAGCGTTTTCGCCTGTGCGGCGGGCGTCAGCGTCATTTCAGTTTCATGGCAGGCGCGGGGGTTCACCAGGCAGGAGGTCAGTTTGCCTGCGAAGATCTGATCGAGGCAGGCCTGATTGCAGCCGATGCAGGTATTGATCTCATCGCTGCGACCCTGCTGCGCTTTCAGCACAAACTCAGCATCGGCGAGGAACGGGCGTGCCATCGACACCATATCGGCGCAGCCTTCATCCAGTACGCGCTGGGCGACATCAGGATGATTAATGCGGTTGGTGGCGATGAGCGGAATGCTGACGTGTTTTTTCAGCGCCTGCGTCACCCAGGCAAACGCAGCGCGAGGCACCGCCGTGGCGATGGTCGGAATACGCGCTTCATGCCAGCCGATGCCGGTATTGATCAGCGTGGCCCCGGCCTGCTCGACCGCCTGCGCCAGACGAATGGTCTGCTCCAGCGTGCTGCCCTGTTCCACCAGGTCGAGCATCGACAGGCGGAAAATAATAATAAACTCGCGGCCCACCGCCTCCCGTACCGCGCTCAGAATGGCGAGGGCAAAGCGCTGGCGATGTGCCTCGCTGCCGCCCCATTCATCGCTGCGCTGGTTGGTATGTGCCACCAGGAACTGGTTAATCAGATAGCCTTCAGAGGCCATAATCTCCACGCCATCGTAGCCTGCCTGCTGTGCCAGACGGGCGCAGCGCGCGTAGTCAGCAATCAGTTGCAGGATCTCGTCATGCGTCAGCTCACGCGGGCAGAAGGGATTGATCGGTGCCTGGATGGCAGAAGGCCCGACCAGCGCGGGCTGATAGCTGTAGCGCCCGGCGTGCAGGATCTGCATGGCAATTTTCCCACCGGCCTGATGCACGGCCTCCGTCACCTGACGGTGATGAGCCAGCTGTGATTCATCATTCAGCACCGATGCGCCTGCACTCACCACGCCTTCCGGTGAAGGGGCAATACCGCCCGTGACAATCAGTGCCACCCCGGCGCGAGCACGTTCTGCATAAAACGCGGCAAGCCGGCGGGCGCCATCAGGATGCTCTTCCAGCCCGGTATGCATCGAACCCATCAGAAAACGATTTTTAAGTTGGGTAAAACCCAGGTCCAGCGGGGTGAACAGTGACAGGCTCATCGCAAGCGATCTCTGAAGTGGTCGGATGAGTCAACTGTAGCGATCAAATGACCGCGATGAAAGTGCAGTTAATCGGTTTGTGATGAATGCCACTGAATACGTTGGGGAGAAAGGGCAACGTGGTTCACGTTATGCGTAACATTGATTTAGTAACATGAATTTTAGTGATCTGATTCACAGTTTTGCATGTTAAACATCGATTTGATAGGCGCCATGAGCTGACACGTACTGGAGAACACCATGAGCACCACCACGCAGTCCTGCATGATTAACGGCAAAGAGCAGGTTGAAGTCATCAGCCAGCAGGTCAATTACCAGGGCGAAGGCACGCTGGTGCGCATTACGCGCGGCGGCATCTGCGGTTCAGATCTGCACTACTACCAGCACGGTAAAGTGGGCAGCTTCGCGGTAAAAATGCCGATGATCCTCGGTCATGAAGTGATCGGCCATGTGGTTAAAAGCGATAATCCGGCGCTGAAAGAGAACCAGAAAGTGGCGGTTAACCCGTCAAAACCCTGCGGCGACTGCAAATACTGCCTGGCGGATGAAGAGAACCAGTGCACCACCATGCGTTTCTTCGGCAGCGCGATGTATTACCCGCACGTGGATGGCGGTTTCACCCAGTACAAAGTGGTGGATAGCAGCCAGTGCATTCCTTTCGACAATGCTGCCGACGATAAAGTGATGGTGTTTGCTGAACCGCTGGCGGTCTGCATTCATGCGGCTAACCAGGGCGGCGATTTACAGGGCAAAAAAGTCTTTATCTCCGGCGTTGGCCCAATCGGCTGCCTGATTGCGGCAGCGGCGATCGCGAAAGGTGCAGCAGAAGTGGTCTGTGCCGACGTCAGCGAGCGTTCGCTGGCGATGGCAACGGCGATGGGTGCCACCAGCATCATCCACGCTGCCAACGGTGATTTCACTCCCTACCTGGCCGACAAAGGCTATTTCGACGTGGCGTTTGAAGCCTCCGGTCACCCGTCTTCGCTGACGCGCTGCCTGGAAGTGACGCGGGCAAAAGGCACGCTGGTGCAGGTGGGGATGGGCGGCGATGTGCCGGGCTTCCCGATCATGATGCTGATCGCCAAAGAGATCAAACTGGTCGGTTCGTTCCGCTTCACCTTTGAATTCAACACCGCCGTGGAGTGGCTGGGCAACGGCACCGTCAACCCGCTGCCGCTGTTCAGCGGTGAATACGACTACCAGAACATTGACGCTGCGCTGCAGTTTGCCGGTGACAAAACCCAGGCTGCCAAAGTGCAGCTGACTTTTTAAGGGATGACCATGACGACGCTTTTCTCGCTCGAAAACAAACGGGTATTGATCACCGGCTCTGGCCGTGGCATTGGTTTTCTGATGGCGAAAGGCCTGGCACAGGCCGGGGCCGAAGTGATTATTAACGCCACCACCCAGCAAGGTGCCGATAAAGCGGCTGCCGAGCTGACAGAGCAGGGCTTCAAAGCCCATGCCGTGGCCTTTAACGTCACGCAGTCGGCGGAGGTGAATGCCGCCGTTGAGAAGATTGAACGTGAAATCGGTCCTATCGATGTGCTGGTGAATAACGCCGGTATTCAGCGTCGCCGCCCGTTCCTGGAGTTCCCGGAGCAGGACTGGAACGATGTGATCGCGGTAAACCAGACGGCGGTGTTCCTTGTCTCTCAGGCGGTGGCCCGGCAGATGGTGACGCGTCAGAAAGGCAAAATCATCAATATCGGTTCGATGCAGAGCGAGTTGGGGCGCGACACCATCACCCCATACGCTGCTTCAAAAGGGGCAGTAACGATGCTGACGCGCGGCATGTGCGTGGAGCTGGCTCGCCATAATATTCAGGTCAACGGCATCGCGCCGGGCTATTTCAAAACCGAAATGACCCAGGCACTGGCCGATGATGAAGCCTTCACGTCCTGGTTATGCAAGCGCACGCCTGCGGCACGCTGGGGTAACCCGGAGGAGTTGATCGGGGCGGCGGTGTTCCTGGCTTCGAAAGCGTCTGATTTTGTGAACGGACACTTGCTTTTTGTCGATGGTGGCATGCGCGTCGCGGTTTAAACAACTATACCCTTAGTCATTAACAACACCTGTACCTCTACTTTTATAGGAAGTGCTTTATGCCCATTACAATAATAGCTATTGGCGTAATCCTGCTGCTGCTGCTGATGATCGTCTTCAAGGTCAACGGCTTTATCGCATTAGTCTTTGTTTCTGCCGTGGTCGGGGTTGCCGAAGGGATGACGCCGCTGGCGGTTATCGCATCGATTCAGAAAGGCGTGGGCGGCACGCTCGGCAGCCTGGCGCTGATCCTTGGCTTCGGGGCGATGCTCGGTAAGCTGGTTTCCGACACCGGGGCGGCCCAGCGCGTGGCAACCACGCTGATTGCCTCCTTTGGTAAGGAGCGCGTGCAGTGGGCGCTCATGGTCACCGGGCTGATCGTTGGTCTGGCGATGTTCTACGAGATTGGCTTCGTGCTGCTGCTGCCGCTGGTGTTTACCGTGGTGGCGGCTTCAGGGATGCCGATGCTGTATGTCGGCCTGCCGATGGTGGCCGCGCTGTCGGTTACCCACTGCTTCCTGCCACCGCATCCGGGGCCGACCGCCATTGCTACCATCTTTGGTGCCAACCTCGGGACCACGCTGCTGTACGGCATGATCATCACCATTCCGACGGTGATTATTGCCGGTCCGATTTTCTCGAAATTCCTGAAAGGTTTCGAAAAATCGCCACCGGAAGGGCTGTATAACCCGAAAATCTTTGAAGATCATGAAATGCCGGGCTTCTGGACCAGTATCTTCGCGGCCGTTATCCCGGTGATCCTGATGGCGGTAGCGGCGGTGTTCGAGCTGACCACGCCAAAAGAGAATGTGCTGCGCCAGTTCTTCGAATTTATCGGTAACCCGGCGGTCGCGCTGTTTATTTCAGTCGTGATTGCGGTGTTCACGCTCGGCCTGCGCAACGGGCGTAAAATGGAAGAAGTGATGGAGATGTGCAGCTCCTCCATTGCGGCTATCGCCATGATCGTCTTTATCATTGCCGGTGGCGGTGCCTTTAAGCAGGTGCTGGTGGACAGCGGAGTGGGCAACTACATTGCTGACATGATGAAAGGCTCATCGCTTTCTCCGCTGCTGATGTGCTGGACAGTGGCGGCCATGCTGCGTATTGCGCTCGGCTCTGCGACCGTCGCGGCGATTACCACTGCCGGTATCGTCACGCCAATCATCGCCATTACCCACGCCGACCCGGCGCTGATGGTGCTGGCGGTGGGGTCGGGCAGCGTGATCGCTTCCCACGTCAATGACCCGGGCTTCTGGCTGTTTAAAGGCTACTTCAACCTGAGCGTGATTGAGACGCTGAAAACCTGGACGGTGATGGAAACGCTGATCTCCTTCCTTGGTCTGGCAGGCGTATTGATCCTGAACGCCATTATTCATTAATATCAGTCCGGGCGTGCCCGGCTATCAGGTTACCCTTATCAGGGGCCAGGCATGCCTGGCCCTTTTTCACGTTTAAATGGAACCTCCATGCGCGCGCATCGTATTTCGCTCCAGGACATCGCTACGCTTGCTGGCGTCACGAAAATGACCGTCAGCCGCTACCTGCGCACACCCGATCGCGTGTCGCCGGAAACCGGGGCGAAAATCGCGCAAATTATCGAAGAGATAAACTACATTCCCAATCGTGCGCCGGAGATGCTCCTCAATTCGAAGAGTTACACCCTTGGCGTACTGATCCCCTCGTTTAAAAACCAGATCTTTGCCGATCTCCTCAGCGGGATAGAGGCGGCCACCAAAGAAGGGCGTTACCAGACGCTGATCGCCAACTACAACTACGACAAACAGACTGAAGAGGAGCAGATTATCAATCTGCTCTCGTACAATATTGACGGCATTATCCTCAGCGAAAAGGATCATACTCTGCGTGCTGTGAAGTACCTGCGGGCGGCGCAGATCCCGATTGTCGAAGTGATGGATACCCAGGGCAGTTGCCTGGATATGCAGGTGGGATTTAACAACTTCAGCGCAGGTTACGATATGACGCGCACGCTGCTCGATCAGGGGCGTAAACGGGTGATCTACTTCGGTTCCCAGGACGATCGGCGTGATGAGTTTCGCTATCGCGGCTACTGTCAGGCAATGGAGGAACGGGGTGGCCGCGGTCATCGGGTCAACCCGAAGGCTATCTCGTCACAGAAATTGGGGGCGGCGATGCTGGCCAGCGCGCTGGAACAGTTTCCCGATCTCGATGCGATTTTTTGTACCAACGATGACCTTTCACTTGGCGCATTGCTGCACTGCCAGCGGCTGGGTATCGCTGTTCCTGGTCGCATTGCGATTGCCGGGTTCCACGGGCTGGATATCAGCCGCGAAATGTACCCGACTATGGCCAGTGTGATTACCCCGCGTTACGCCATCGGGTATACCGCGGCGGAATTGCTGCTGAAAAAGATTGGCGACAGTCGTTTTTCGGCGGACTCGGTAGATCTGAGCTACCAGATTTTCATGGGTGAAACGATCTGAAGTGTAAATAAGATTAAATAAAGCCATATTCGCTGACAGTAATTGATAAATGGCGTCACTCATCAATAAACTAGAACAGAAGCAGGGGGATAATTATTTCTCCTGACTCACTCCTGGGTTAGCATTGATTCCATCAGGCACTTAAAGAGATTTAAGTATTTAAACCAGACGCGTGTTCTTTATTTTATTTTTTAACTAATGGCTTCTGTTTTTATCTAGCATTATGATAACTAGGCTTATTTTTATTTTTTAACCCTATTCTTATTCTGTGATAATTTTATCTTATTTCATTTTAATTCCTGTTTAACCAGATTTAATAAAGCATCTTTAATTAACTTTACATTTCAGTTATTTATCATCGCTGGATAATTAGTCTTAATCACTTCCGGTTGACTAAGATGTCAGAACTTATTCCCAGTTTTCACGGAAGAGATATTCTATTTTGACGACACTCAAACCCCTGTTAGCTAAAAACCGCAGTTGGGCTTTACAGCGACGCCAGCGTGATCCGCACTATTTCCGGCAAAATGTGGACGGGCAGCAACCCCACTCTTTGTGGATTGGCTGTTCGGACAGCCGTGTACCGGCGGAGGTGTTGACCGGCGCCCACCCCGGCGAGCTTTTCGTTCATCGCAATATTGCCAATATGGTGGTCAGCAATGACGACAACTTTATGAGCGTATTGCAGTATGCGATTGAATATCTAAAGGTTTCGCACATTGTTCTCTGTGGTCACTACGGCTGCGGCGGCGTGCAGGCGGCGCTGACGCTGCCGGATATTCCATTGGGTGATGAAAACTCCGCGCTGGCGCGGCGCATCACACAGCTGCGCCACGGCATCGCCTCCGAACTCGCGCTGCTGAATGAGCAAGAAGAACCTGAGGAGCATCTTAATCGTCTGGTGGAAGCCAATGTTCTGAGACAGTTCAGCCAGTTAGTGAAAACCGGCCCGGTACTCAAAGCCTGGCGTGAAGGTGTGGCGCTGGGGATATTCGGCTGTGTTTACGATCTGCACAGCGGGCATCTGAAGGAATTAATCCAGCAGGCAGAAGAGGGCTGCGTATGAATCTGCACACCTTACGTCAGGACATCCCTGCGGGCCTGGTGGTCTTCCTCGTGGCGCTACCGCTGTGCCTGGGGATAGCTCAGGCCAGCGGGTTGCCCCCCTTCGTCGGGCTGCTGACGGGCGTGATCGGCGGCCTGGTGGTCACCACCTTCAGCCCGTCGAAGTTTGCGGTTAGTGGCCCTGCGGCGGGCCTGGTGACCATTGTGACGGGGGCCATCGAAACCCTGGGATCGTTCCCGGCACTGCTGCTGGCGCTGATGATCGCCGGGGTGTTGCAGTTTCTGCTGGGCGCACTGCGTGCCGGACGATTTATCTCGCTGGTGCCAGGAAGCGTGATCAAAGGGATGCTGGCCGCCATAGGTATCCTGCTGATCATTCAGCAAATCCCGGTGGCGCTGGGTGCGGCGGGTGAAGAGGGCTGGTCATCGCTGTTGCACGAAGGGGCGATCAATGTGTCACTCCCTGCGGTAGGAGTAGCCTTTGCCGGGCTGCTGGTGCTTGGTCTGTGGACCACGCCAGCCATCAAGCGGAATCGCTGGCTGGGATGGATGCCAGGCCCGCTGGTGGCGGTGCTACTGGGATGCCTGGCGACGGTGTTTAGCGGGCGTTTTTTCCCGGATATCGCCAGCCACCTGCCGCGTATCTCGCTGCCCGCCTTTGACAGCATTGCCGCGTTAACCGGGGAGCTGGAACGCCCCGACTGGCTGGCGTGGCAGGATCCTGCGGTCTATATCGTTGCCGCCACGCTGGCGATTGTTGCCAGCCTGGAAACCCTGCTCAGTCAGGAAGCGCTGAAGAAACTGCGTGCGCAAAACCCGGCACCCTCGCCGGATAAAGAGATGCGCGCTCAGGGCATCGGTAACCTGCTGTCCGGTTTTTTGGGGGGACTGCCGATCACCGCCGTGATCGTGCGCAGTTCGGTCAACGTCAGCGCGGGTGCGCGCAGTAAGATCTCTATCTTGATCCACGGCGTGCTGCTGCTGGTGTGCGGTTTGTGGTTCAGCGGATTACTGAATGCGATCCCACTGGCAAGCCTTGCGGCGGTGCTGCTGTACACCGGCTATAAGTTGGCTTCGCCGGGGGTATTCGTGTTGCAGATCCGCCAGGGCGCGCCGCAGTGGGTGCCGTTTATCGCCACCATCGGCGGTATCCTGATTTTCGGCATGCTGGCGGGGATTGCTCTGGGTCTGGCAACGCAGATCCTGTTCAGCATCTATAAAAGCCATCGTCATGCGATGTTGCTGACGCGCTATGACGATCACTATGTACTGAGTTTTCAGCAGAATCTGACTTTTATGCATAACCTGCGCCTCAAAGGCTTACTGGCGCAGATCCCGGAGAACAGCGTGGTGATTGTGGACCACGATAATGCTGAGTACATCGATCCTGATGTGGAAGCGATCTTGCAGGACTTCGGCGAGGGAGCGAAAAAACGCGGGATACAGCTGAATCAGTGGCCGGTTAAACTGGCGTAATCCGCGTGGCTTTTCGAACAAGGCCACAGGATGTGGCCTTTTTTACGCACGGGCTGCCTACACCGGCGTGCAGGTAATCACGATACGGGCCAGCGGGGTCAACTCATTCAGGCCGCATTCAAACTGCTGCTGGCCGTTGGCAACGCGCACGCGTCCGGGAGGAATACGCGTCAGGCTGCGAATACTCACCTGGCCTTCCAGTGATACCAGCCAGTCACCATCCAGGATCTCACTGAATGCCTGTTCAGCAATAAACTGCTGATGGCCTTCAACGATCACCAGCGGCTGCTCAATGGCGCTGGGCCAGGCCTCAAAGAACGCGGCGTCGACGACAATGCGGGTCAGTTCCGTCAGCTTTCCGCCGTCCAGACGCTGGCGGGCCAGCGTCTGGATCTGCGCATTTGACGGGGATTGCGCGCGGTTTACTGCCTGGCCCGGCTGCTCGCCCTCTCCGGTTGCCAGCCACTGCAAGGAGGCCTGCGTATCGGCCATGCAACGGATCACAATATCGGAAGGGAAATAGCCGCGCGAATAGCGATTCGCCAGGCTGCTGCTGGCAATACCTAAATGCTCAGCCAGCGCCAGCTTTGTGGTAAATCCGTAGGCCTGGAGCACGCGATCCAACACCTCTTTTGCACCGCTTTGAAAATCAATTTTTAGGCTCACGCTCAAACTCCTGGTTATTTCATTTTTTGGGGAGTGTGCAATTTGAATTGTAGCTTTATGGGCACATCAGGACGGCGAGCACATCAATTATCAAAGATTTTGCCCGATGATGGGCGTTTTTACAACCTGAAAACCCGTTGTCTTTGCCATCCCGGTCATAACATTCATCTTTAGTGAATAGTCGGGCTGATCCGGGGATAAAAAGCCCGCCCGCACTCGCATAACGTGAGGAACGCTAATTTATTTAGCCCGTACAAACGCCATTTTTATACGCTGAAAGCCCAATGGCGGACATGCCGGCCAGACATAAACCCGGCCAGCGATGTCAGGTTCCTTCTTTATAGTAATCACAATAATTTGATAATTATCATGGTGATAATGATTACATGCGATACAAGTAAAAAACTTTTCTTATTGTTAAGCGCTATGATACTGTATGCATGTACAGTGATATGGAGGGGGAGTTGTGGACAAAGAATTAGCTGAACGAGTCATTCTGGAACGCGTGGAATTGATAGCAAGATTAACCTCTGAAGGCACCTGCCGGGAGCGTGACCGCGAGATAGCACTGCATTTGATCGCCGATATTGCCCGTGGCGTCGAGCTTAAAAACGCGCAATTTTCGGTGGTTTTTTCGCCGCCGCCCGAGCAGTAACGCTTCCCTGGCGGGTACACAGGGTTCCCGCAGGTACAGACCCTCGCGTACCCGGAACGGATTCCGCCCCCTCTGCGCGATGTTCTGCTGATGCCCCCGTTTGGGGGTTTTTTTTTGTCTTTTTTCCGCCGTTCCGAGGTGCTTCACCTCACCTGCCTGATGCCTTGCGTTGTCACACCTTCCCTACAACAGCCCCGGATTGAGCCGCGATAGTCGAAAACGCACACTGATTGTGCTTACCCGGCAGAGTGAGATTGCGGTGAGGTAACCGTTCCCACTCTTTGCCGTTTCTATTAACGCAATACCCGTTACGGGGGAGTGAAACATGAAAATTTATGCCCTGCAGGACGACAGCGTCGACGAGATCTGTTTTCGCCACTATGGCCGCACGCGGCAGGTCGTGGAATCGGTTTATGCCGCTAACCCCGGGCTGGCTGAACAGGGGGGGCGGCTGCCTCATGGTTACCCGGTAGAACTGCCGACGCTTTCGCTTTCAGCCACGCATGAAACGTTGAATTTGTGGAGCTGACCGATGGAAAAAAGCAGTTCCCTGATTGGGTACCTGGTCAGCGCGATCATGATGTGGTCAGGGCGTCACACGGTGCAGGACATCGCCTTTGTGGTGGGTGCGCTGGTGGCGGTTATCACGCTGTGCATCAACATCGCGAATTTCTTTATCAACTGGCATTACCGCCGTAAGACCTGGCGGCTGATGCAACAGCGGCAAACGGGCAGGAATGTGGATGAATTCAACAGCTAAGAAATGTGCGGTGCTGGTGGTGATGGCACTGGCGATCTCACTGCCATCGTTCTCCACGCTAACGATCTCCAGCGAAGGATTGTTGCTGCTGGCCAACGCCGAAGGCTGTCGTACCTCGCCGTATCAGTGCAGCGCCGGTGTCTGGACCAACGGAATTGGACATACCCGGGGCGTCACACCGGTGACGGAGGTGAATGAACGGCAGATCGCGGTAAATCTGATTGATGACGTGCAGCGGGTGGAGAGCGGTATTGCGCGCTGTATGCCCGTTGCCATGCCGCAGGGGGTGTATGACGCCACCGTCTCTTTCGCTTTTAACGTCGGCGTCGGCGCGGTTTGTCGCTCCACTTACGCCCGGCTGATCAATCAACAGCAGTGGCCGGCGGCCTGCGATCAGCTGATGCGCTGGGTTTATGTAAAGGGGGTGCGCAATAAGGGCATTGAAACGCGGCGCACGGCGGAACGCGCTCTGTGCCTGAGGGGGGCGCAATGAGTCGCCTGTGGATAGCGTTGCTCCTGCTGTTGGTGGGGATTCTGGGTGGCTTCTCCCTCTATCTGACCCACCTGCACAGCGAGCAGAGGGTGCTGCAACGGACGAACGCGCAGCTCACAACGGCAATGGCACAGCGCGATGAGGTGCTCGCGCAGCTTCAGGGCGAGATCGCCCGCCAGGCAGAGGCAGAACGCACACTGCGTCAGTCACTGCTGAACGCCCGCGATCTCACGATGAAACAACAACTTAATGACCAAAGGATGATACGCAGCGATGAAGCACTTCAACACTGGAGCGATGCTGCTTTGCCTGACGGGATTATCCGGTTGCAGCAGCATCCCGCCTTCGCCACCCCCGACGATTATCTGGCGTGGTTGTCCGATCGTCAGCAGCTGTTCGATCCCGGCAAGTCAGCCGGAAACACAGGGGGATCTGCTGTACACGATCCGCCAACTGGAGCAGGCACTGCTGACGTGCGGCCTGCAAGTCGAAACCCTTAAACAGTGTCAGGAGCAACATGATGTTAAAGCCCAACCAGCTACGCGAGGCGTTACTGGCCCGCGTACCGCAACTCAAGGATCACCCTGAACGGCTAACGATTTCGCTGGAACAGGGAACGGTGGCCTGCACGCCTGCCGCCTCACTGAGTTTTGAATATCGTTACCCGCTACGTATCACCCTCAGCGAGTCCGGTGGTGACATCGACGCCCTGGTGGTTTCCCTGCTGCTGTGGCTGCGGGAGAACCAGCCCGACCTGATGACCACCCCCGCCCGGCGCGAAAACGGCATGGTGTTCAGCAGCAGTTTGAACGGCGATTTCAGCGTGGTGATCCTGCTGACCGAACGGGTACTGGTCAGTGAAAACGACGGGGCGCTGCACGTCACGCACGTCCCGGAACCGCTGCCGCCGGAGGCCGTTTCCCGTCCGTGGCAGCTCTATATCAACCATCAACTGGTCCATGAATGGCCCGCTATCTGAGAAGACGGAGGAAAACGTTATGAATGAATTTGTCGTAGAGACCCGGCGCCAGCTGCACAACCTGCTGCGTATTGGCACCGTCAGCGAGGTGGATACCGCCCGCGCACGCTGTCGGGTGCAAAGCGAAGGCAACCTCACCACCTGGCTGCCCTGGTTAAGCAGCAGTGCAGGGCAGGTCCGCAGCTGGCATGCCCCTTCACCCGGTGAGCAGGTACTGCTGCTCGCCCTGGGCGGAGAGCTGAATACCGCGTTTGTGCTGCCGGGTATTTTCTCGGACGCCTTTCCGGCCCCTTCGGCATCATCGAATGCGGTGCACTGGACGTTTCCCGACGGCGCACAGCTGGCCTATGAACCGGAAAACGGGGTACTGACGGCCAGCGGCATTCAGTCTGCGCGTGTCACGGCGGCGGTCAGCATCACCCTTGATGCCCCGCTGGTGGAGTGTACGCAGAAGCTGAAAGCCGCGACGTTTGAACTGGCCGAAGGCGGCACCCTGAAGGGCAATATCAGCCACAGCGGGGGCAGCCTGTCATCTAACGGTATTGCCGTTCACAGCCACGTCCATGCGGGTGTGCAAAGTGGCGGCAGCAAAACAGCGGGGCCGCAATGAGTACAGAAAACTATCTCGGTATGCAGCGTGACAGCGGCCTGGCCCTGACGGATTTGGATCATATCCGCCAGTCGGTACGCGATATTTTGCTCACCCCTCAGGGCACCAGGGTGATGCGGCGCAACTATGGATCGCTGCTGTCGATGCTGATCGACCAGCCGCAAAACGCGGCGCTGCGCCTGCAAATTATGTCGGCCTGTTATGTGGCGCTGCTGCAGTGGGAACCGCGCATTGCGCTGGACAGCATCAGTTACCAGCCCGGGTTCGACGGCAGCATGGTGGTGGCGCTGCAGGGCAGCCTCAGCCAGTCCCCTTTTTCTCTTTCCATTCCAGTGAGTGAATGATTATGGCCACGATTGATTTAAGTCAGCTACCTGCGCCGAACGTTGTTGAGGCGCTGGATTATGAAACCCTGTTGCAGACGCGTAAAGCCGCGCTGGTGGCGCTTTACCCGGCTGACCAGCAGGCGGCGATAACCCGCACCCTTGAGCTTGAGTCGGAGCCGATCGTCAAGCTGTTGCAGGAGAACACCTACCGCGAGCTGATCCTGCGGCAACGCATTAATGAAGCGGCGAAAGCCACGATGGTGGCCTGGGCCACCGGGGGGGATCTCGATCAGCTCGGAATGAACAACGGCGTAACCCGGCTGGTACTGACCCCGGCCGACAACAGCACGCTGCCGCCGACCGTCGCCGTGATGGAAAAAGATGAGGATTTCCGCCTGCGTATTGCCCAGGCCTTTGAAGGGCTGAGCGTGGCTGGCCCGGCGGGGGCTTATGAATACCATGCCCGCAGTGCCGATGGCCGCATTGCTGACGTGAGCGCCACCAGCCCGGCCCCGGCGGAAGTCTTGATCACCGTGCTGTCGCGTGAAGGGCATGGGGAGGCCAGCGGCGGGCTGCTCTCCGCCGTCAATATTGCCCTTAACGATGAGAATGTGCGCCCGGTGGCCGATCGCGTCAGCGTGCAGTCCGCCAACATCGTTGAGTACAGCGTTGATGCCACGCTGTTCCTTTATCCGGGGCCGGAAGCCGAACCGATCCGTGCGGCAGCCGAAGCCCGGCTGGCGGCCTTTGTCACCGCGCAGAGCCGTCTGGGGCGTGATATCCGCCGCTCAGCGCTGTTCGCCGCCCTGCATGTGGAAGGGGTGCAGCGCGTGGAACTGACCCAGCCTGCGCAGGATGTGGTGCTGGATAAAACCCAGGCGGGCTGGTGCACCGGGCGTGTGATCAGCGTGGGAGGCTCCGATGAGTGATCGTCTGCTGCCCGTCGGGTCATCGGCGCTGGAAGTGGCGGCCGCAGAAGCCTGCGCCAGCCTCCAGCAATTGCCGGTGCCGCTGCGCACCCTGTGGAACCCCCAAACCTGCCCGGTTGCGCTGCTGCCTTATCTGGCCTGGGCGTGGTCGGTTGACCGTTGGGATCAAACCTGGCCGGAGGAGACAAAACGCGCGGTGGTCGCCGCCTCGCAGTTCGTTCACCGCCGTAAAGGCACGATCGCCGCGATCCGGCGCGTGGTGGAGCCGCTGGGGTATGTGATCAACGTGCATGAATGGTGGCAAACCGGTGAGTCACCCGGCACCTTCCGCCTGGATATCGGCGTGCTGGACTCCGGTATTGATGAAGCAATGTTTAACGAGATGGAACGACTGATTGCGGATGCAAAAGCGGTCAGCCGTCACTTAACCGCCCTGACGATCACCCAGGATATTCAGGGTGTCGTCTGGACAGGCGCCGTTCAGTATGACGCTGAAACGGTCACTATTTTTCCCGCTTGAGAGGTATTAAATGGCTGTAAAATATAAATCTGTCGTGACAACGGCAGGGCAGGCACGTATCGCCGCAGCGATGCAGGGCGGCACTCAGGTCGATATCAAAACAATGGTGGTGGGTGATGGCAACGGCCAGCCCACCACGCCCGTCGCCAGCCAGACCACGCTGGTCCATGAGGTGTATCGCAAGGCAGTAAACTCCGTCAAAGTGGATAAGACGCACAAAAACTGGCTGGTGACGGAGGTGATGATCCCGGCCAGTGCAGGCGGTTTCTGGATGCGTGAGCTGGGGCTGCTGGCGGGAGACGGTACGCTGCTGGCGGTGTGTAATATGGCGGATACCTATAAGCCTGCGCTGGAAGAGGGTTCTGGCCGTACGCAAACGCTGCGCATGGTGATCGCCGTCAGCGGCAGCGAGGCAATAGCGCTGACGCTGGATGATAGCCTGGTTTTCGCAACAGAAGAGTATGTGAATCAGCAGGTTGCTGCCAGAAATGTTGTTGATGAAATTTATCCTGTCGGCATCGTTACCTGGTTTGCGCAGAATAAAAACCCGAACACGCTGTTCCCCAATACCACCTGGAACTATATCGGTGAGAATAAAACCATTCGCCTGGCAAAAGCGGACGGCAGCGATATCTTCACCACTGGCGGAGCAGATACGGTCAGCCTATCTGTGGCGAATTTACCTGCGCATGGTCATACGTTTTCGGGAACCAGCAGTTCGTTTGATTATGGTAGCAAGGCAACGAGTACCTTCGATTACGGAACCAGACAAACTGACACACAAGGCAACCACACACACACGTATAATGAAGTGATACCTCGCGGCGGTTCTGGTTTTGATATTGGCGGTAATTGGCAAACCATCATCAAAGGAAGTGCGACATCTACAGCTGGTGCCCATGTGCATAATGTTGGCATAGGCGCACATAATCACACTATTGGAATTGGAGCGCACTCGCACTCGATATCAGGAACAACGGCTAATGTAGGGGGGGGGACTGAATTTTCTGTCACTAACTCATTTATTAAACTCATGGGCTGGTATCGCAGCGCATAATATATTTCACCTAAAGCTGATGATTTAAATCAGGCTCCCCTGCTGGCAACACAGGGGAGCCTTTTTATTGGCTTTTTGACAGGTAAAATCAGGTCTTTTTTATTTTTATATCTTTTTAATTATTTGTTTTTAAACGCTTTTTAAATTCCACGTTGTCCCTTACTCCCCACAACGCCCATCGCATGCCTGCTGATTAAATTCTTGTCATTATTATCTCACCCCAACAACGGAGTGAAATAAAGATGGCTAATTATCACCACGGCGTACGCGTCGTAGAAGTGAATGACGGAACCCGCAGTATCTCAACGGTTTCCACCTCAATTGTCGGCATGATCTGTACCGCAGAAGATGCCGATGCCAACACCTTCCCGCTGAATAAAGCGGTGTTGATCACCGATGTGCTGGCCGCCCTGGGCAAAGCAGGCACCAAAGGCACGCTGGCACAGTCGCTGCGCGCCATTGCAGACCAGAGCAAGCCGGTCACCGTGGTCGTTCGTGTCGCGGAAGGTAAAGATGCTGCCGAGACGACCAGCAATATCATCGGCGGCAGCGATGCCAACGGCCGCTATACCGGCATGAAAGCCCTGCTCAGTGCGCAGACCGATCTCGGCGTTAAGCCGCGCATCCTCGGCGTGCCGGGCCATGACTCTCTTGAAGTGGCAACCGCGCTGGCAACGGTCTGCCAGCAGCTGCGCGCCTTCGGTTATATCTCGGCGTACGGCTGCAAAACCATTACCGAGGCGATCGCTTACCGCGAGAACTTCAGCCAGCGTGAGCTGATGGTGATCTGGCCGGACTTTGTGGCCTGGAACACCACCACCAGCGCGGCGGATACCGCGTATGCCACCGCACGCGCGCTGGGCCTGCGCGCCAAAATCGACAACGACACGGGCTGGCATAAAACCCTGTCCAACGTTGGCGTTAACGGCGTAACGGGCGTCTCCGCATCGGTGTTCTGGGATCTGCAACAGGAAGGCACCGATGCCGACCTGCTGAACGAAGCCTGCGTTACCACGCTGATCCGCAAAGACGGCTTCCGCTTCTGGGGCAACCGCACCTGTAGCGATGACCCGCTGTTCGCCTTTGAAAACTACACCCGCTCGGCGCAGGTGATTGCCGACACGATGGCCGATGCGCATATGTGGGCCAACGATAAGCCGCTGTCACCGACGCTGGTGCGCGACATTATTGCCGGCATCAACGCCAAGTTCCGCGAGCTGATCAACGCCGGTTATCTGCTGGGCGCCAACTGCTGGTACGACGAAAGCGCCAACACCCAGGAAACCCTGAAGGCGGGCAAACTGTTTATCGACTACGACTACACCCCGGTGCCGCCGCTGGAAGATATGACGCTGCGTCAGCGTATTACTGACAGCTACCTGGCGAACTTTGCCGCTTCTGTAAACAGCTAAGGAGACACACTTATGGCACTGCCAAAAAAACTGAAATACCTGAATTTGTTTAACGATGCCAACAGCTACCAGGGCGTGGTGACGTCGCTGACGCTGCCAAAACTGGCACGCAAGCTCGACCCGTATCGCGGCGGCGGTATGAGCGGCGTGGCGCACATTGATAACGGTCTGGAAGACGATGCGCTGGATCTGGAATGGACCATTGCCGGGCTGGATGACCGCATTCTCAGCCAGTGGGGCGGGGCAACGGTGCCGCTGCGTTTTATGGGTTCCTATCAGCGTGACGACACCGATGAAACGGTGGCGGTCGAGGTGGAACTGCGCGGTAAGCACCAGCAGTTCGACTTCGGTGAGAGCAAGCAGGGTGAGGAGAGTGAAACCAAAATCACCACCAAATGCACTTACTACAAGCTGACCTGGAACGGCAAGGCACTGATCGAAATCGACACCATCAACATGGTTGAGATTGTGAACGGCGTTGATCGTCTGGCGCAGCACCGTCAGAACATCGGTCTGTCGTAACCCGCAGGGGGCGGGCCTGCCCGCCCCATCTCGGTCAACCCGTAGGGGTCGGGCATGCCCGACCCGCATTCTCTCTAAACGTAAGGAAAGTTCATGCAACAGCAAGATAACCTGGTCACCCTGGTGACCCCGATTGCCCGTGGTGAAACCCTGATTAACAGCGTCGAGGTGACCAAACCTAACGCAGGCGCACTGCGCGGAACCCGGCTGGTGGATCTGGCCGGATCGGATGTTGAAGCGCTGATCACCGTGCTGCCACGTATCACATTGCCGAACCTGACAAAGTCGGAATGCCTGAATCTGGACCCGGTTGATCTGATCGAATTGGGTGGCAGGGTGATTGGTTTTTTATCCGCGAAGCCGGACACGTCCGCTGGCCCGACGACCTGACGGTGGATGATCTGATGGCCGACATTGCGACCGTTTTTCACTGGCCGCCATCAGAAATGAACCCCATGTCGCTGGTGGAACTGATCGACTGGCGGCACAAGGCGATCCTGCGCAGCGGCATGCAGAGTGGAGAATAGCGATGAGTATTAATCTTGGACTGGATGGCCTGCGTAAAGCGGTGATTCGGTCGAATCTGTTTCTCAATGATTTACCGGGGGAAACTAAATCCCTGGGTAATGCGATGTTTCAGCAGCGCGTGGAACTGCTGGCCAGCGTCAATCGGGCGCGGGCACAAACACGCAATGACAAATCTGCGCTGAAAGCCAGCAAGGAGCGTCTACAGCAGATCGATCGTCAGCGGTCCGACGAGCGGCGTCAGCAGGCCAGCGCCCGGCGGCAGACGCTTAGCAAAGGGTTGGATAATGTCGGCCAACGTTATCAGGCCGGTAAGGCGGTAGTGGATAAAGTGAGCAGTGTTAGCAGCCGGGCCATGAGCGTGGCTTCTTTTGGGGCCAAACTGCTGAAACCGGGCTATGAGCAGGCGACCGGCACGGCTCAGGTGAGTGAGGCGGCAGATGCTGCTGTGGCACCGCAGGCTGACAACCTTGCAGGGGATATCGGCCAGCTTAACTCGGCGATCGACAGCATCAGTCTGACGGTGTTTACCCAACTGGACGGCACGCTGCGTTCGCTAACGCAGACCGCCACCGGGATGTTAAGCGGCGTTGACGAGTGGATTAAGGATAACCCGACGCTGGCGGGCGGGATTACCCAATTGGTGGCGGGTGGCGGGTTGTTGATTGCGGCCCTGGGCGGGATCGGTTCCGTGGTGGTTCCGGTACTCAGCGGCCTGAATCTGCTGATGGCGGGAGCCGGGATCCTCAGTAGCGTGTTTACCTTTGCCGGTGGGGCGATTGCTGCTGCTCTGGGGGCGATAACGCTGCCCATCGGGATTGTGATTGCTGCGATTGCTGGTGCGGCGATGGCGGTTTATTACTACTGGGAGCCGATCAGTGCCTTCTTTGCGGGCCTGGTGAAAGGGATGAGTGAAACCCTCGGCCCAGTTGGTGAGATGTTTACTCCGGTCGGGGCGCTCTTTGACAACGTCAGCAATGTACTTAGCGGAATGTACGACGCTTTCTGGAAACTCCTGGAGCCGGTTACTCTGACAGGGGAGACTCTGAACAAAGTCGCATTCGTCGGTGAAGTTGTAGGAAAAGTGCTGGCATCTGCCTTTATGGTGCCGACAAAAATCATTAACTCATTAACCAGTAAGGTGGTCTGGTTGCTGGAAAAACTCGGGATCGTCGACAAAAAATCTTCCGATGCCAAAGCCTCAGTGAATGACGATCCGCCAGCACAACGTTCCTCGGTTTTCCTCGGGGGCGCAGATTATGTTTCGCCGGATGGCCCTTCCCCTGTCGCCTTTGGGGGGGGCAGCTATAAACCCGTTACGGCAGGCAGCATCAGCAATAGCCAGCAGAACACCTTTAACAGCAGCTATGTGATCAACGCCCATGACGGCATGAGCCAGGCTGACGTGCTGGCCATTATGGAAAAAAACAGACAGCAGGAACAGTTCAATGCTGATTTGAAACAACGCAGCAGCGTGTGGAGGTAATAAACCATGATGATGATTTTAGGCATGATGGTCTTTGAACGGCGAACGTTGCCCTATCAGACGATGAAGCAAACCAGTGATTATCGCTGGGCCAGCGGCAGCCGTATTGGCACGCGTCCGTCACAGCAATTTCTCGGCGTGGGGGATGAGACGATTACGCTGTCTGGTGAATTGCGTCCGGAAATCACCGGAGGAGTGGCTTCACTCTTCGCGCTGAATATCATGGCAACGCAAGGACGTGCCTGGCCTTTATTGAGTGGCAACGGCATCCCCTACGGGATGTTTGTGATTACCAGCGTGAACGGCACGCACAGCGATCTCCTTCAGAACGGTACTGCACGTAAAATTACCTTCGATATCACGCTTAAGCGTGTGGACCCATCGATGTTGGAGATGTTCGGTGACCTGAAACAGCAGGCAGAGGACGTGATCAATCAAGTCGGTAAAAACGCCTCGCAGCTGATAGGGAGTTTGTGATGAGCGGCGTGGGTATTGGTTCACAGATGGGGCCGGATTTTCGCATTGAAATAGATAATCACGACATCACCGAAAACTTTCGTTCGCGTCTAATAAGACTGGTGATTAACGATAAGCTTAGCCTGGAAGTGGATACTTTTACGCTGGTCCTCGATGACAGTGACGGGCAAATCATTCTGCCGCAGCGGGGGAGTGCGCTGAGTATCGCGATTGGCTGGCACGGTGAGGATCTGATTGAGAAAGGGACATTTAAGATTGGCGGGATCCACCACAGTGGCTCCCCTGATACGCTGACCCTGACCGGATTCAGCACTGAGCTGGCAGGCACTCTGAAAGAGAAACGCTCGACATCCTATGACGGGAAAAATCTGGGCGAGATTGTGCAGCGTATCGCTGAGAAAAATGGGCTGCAACCCTTATTGTCAAAAGAGCTGGCGGCCATTCCTGTGGTGCATTTTGATCAAACCGATGAGACCGATCTGCAGTTTATTTCCCGGCTGGCACAGCGTTACGACGCGATTGCTACCATCAAATATGACCGACTGATGCTGATTAGGCCGGGTAAAGGGGCCACCGCTCAGGGTGAATCTCTGGAGCGGGTAACGATCCGTCGCCGTGAAGGTGATAAGCATAACTTTGTTTATCAAGGAAACGTTGATTATATCGGCGCAAAGGCTAGCTGGTACCATCTCGACAAAGCCACTACATTTTGTGTGACGATGGATGCAGTATTCGAGCCGCCTGGCAAGGTGTTTGAGACACGGGGATCAGGCTATCTGGTGCTAACGACCCTGTTTACCAGTCAGGAGGAAGCGATACAAGCTCTGGAGGCTGAATGGAGAAAGAGCCAGAGGATGAGTGCGACGCTGACCTTCACGCTGGCCAGGGGAAGACCGGAGCTGATCCCGGAAATGCTGGTAAACGTTGAGGGATTTAAGGATCTGATAGACAAGTTTACATGGGTGATTACCAATGTGGACCATACCATTGATGCAGACGGGGGGTTAATCTCCAATGTGACGCTTGAGCTCCTCTTAGATGTGACGTTGAAGATGCAGGTTTAATCATAGTAACTTTCCCAAAAGTGAAAAAACAACTTGATGATTCACTTAAAGTGAATATAATTAGTTTTATTCACAAAGTGTGAGTTTAACTAATGACCATTGGAGGTCAACCATGATGCCATGCCCGATTTGCCAACATAACAGCCACGCCCGTTCCAGCCGGATTCTCAGCAGCGAAACCAAGGAACGTTACCACCAGTGCCAGAACCTCAACTGTAGCTGCACCTTTAAGTCGATGGAGAGTATCACCGGGATTGTTGCCCGTCCGCTGGAGGCCACGCCGCCGCCTGCGGCTCCGGCTAAAACCCGCACCAGCCGTCTTGGAAGTTAACCGCCAGCGGCGGGTTCACGCCCGCCCTGGTTTTGCATTCCCCGGTCCCGGCTAATCTGCGCTATCATCATCCGTCTTCCTGACATCGCTGGCGCACCCATGACACACACTTCTCCGACCCCCATCTTCGACGGCCATAACGACCTGCTGCTGCACCTGTGGCTGCATCACCCTGCAAAACCGGCAGATGCCTTTCTGCATCAGCGCCTGAGCGGCCATCTTGACCTGGCGCGCATGCGTGAGGGCGGTTTTGCCGGAGGGTTGTTTGCCGTCTTTGTGCCACCCGCTGACTACGTGGCGACATTCCCCACGCGCCAGGCAGAAGCGCATGACCCGCTGGCGATCACCGAACAGCAGATCGCCATTTTTCAGCAGCTGGAAGCCCGGTCGGCAGGCCAGGCGAAAATCTGCCGCAGCGTCAGCGAGATTGAACACTGCATGGCAAATGGCGTGCTGGCGATGGTGATGCATATAGAAGGGGCAGAAGCGCTGGATGATGACTTGAGCCAGTTAGATCGCTGGCAACAGGCCGGATTGCGCAGCATCGGGCCGTTCTGGAATCTGCCGAACCGTTTTGGCTTTGGGATCAACGGCCGCTTCCCAGGCTCGCCGGATACCGGCGAAGGGCTGACGGAAGCGGGAGAACGCTTGATCTGCGCCTGTAATCAGCGCGGACTGATGATCGATCTGTCGCATATGAATGAAAAAGCCTTCTGGCAAACGGCGCAGCTGAGTACCGCACCGCTGGTCGCCAGCCATTCCAACGTGCATGCCTTATGCCCGCAGCCGCGTAACCTGACGGATGCCCAGCTGGCCGCGATTGCCGACAGTGACGGGCTGGTCGGGCTGAACTTCGGCACGGCTTTTCTGCGCAGCGATGGCAAACGTGACGGCGATATGCCACTCAGCGTGATGGTGCAGCACCTTGATTACCTGCTGGAGAAACTGGGGGAAGACCGCGTCGCCTTCGGTTCTGATTTCGACGGCATTAACCTGGCCGATGATTTGGGTGACGTCACCGGGCTGCCGCGTCTGCTGGCCGCACTGCGCCAGGCGGGCTATGACGATGCGCTGCTGAACAAACTGTGCCGCGCTAACTGGCTGCGGGTATTGCGAAAAACCTGGAAAGAATAACGCCTGATTTTTGAACCAAATAGTTCAAAATAGCATAAACCGCGCAGATTTTAGGGTTGATATCGATTTATCATAGGCGCAACATCTGTGCCGCCAAATTTATACATTCCCAATACACGGGAAGAATTTGACAACATGCCGATCACTTGCCGAAACTAAAGTGTGCTGGCTGTTTTTCAAACACCTTGAGGACATCACTATGTGGACTAAACCAACCTTTATCGATATGCGTCTGGGTCTGGAAGTGACTCTATATATCTCCAACCGCTAAAATTGCCGTCATACTTCGCGCTGTTACTGCGTTGGCTTTCCTCGCCCACCCCGGTCACTTACTAATGTAAGCTCCCGGGGATGTGCTGCGTTGCCGCCTTGTTACAGCACGAATTATTTAGGCAATTAAGCCTGATGATCATACTTCGAACTGTAACTCGAACGATTCAGGCAAGTAATGTGGATGCCTGCGTTGTAGCAGGCATTTTTACTCCTTCTCCCGGTTTACCCATGAAAATCAAAGTTCTTGGCTCGGCGGCAGGCGGCGGTTTCCCGCAGTGGAACTGTCATTGCCCCAACTGCCAGGGTGTGCGCGATGGCAGCATTCCGGCCACCGCACGCACCCAGTCCTCGATTGCGGTCAGCGATAACGGCACCGACTGGGTGCTGTGTAATGCCTCGCCTGATATCTGCCACCAGATTGCGGCCAACCCTGAGCTGCATAAACAGGGCGTGCTGCGCGGCACGGCGATTGGATCGATTATCCTCACCGACAGCCAGATCGATCACTGCACTGGATTACTGAACCTGCGTGAAGGCTGCCCGCATGCCGTGTGGTGTACCCCGGAAGTGCATGCGGATCTGACCAGCGGCTTCCCGATCTTTACCATGCTGAAGCACTGGAACGGCGGATTAGTGCATCACGCCATCACGCCTGCGGAAGCCTTTTCCGTGGACGTCTGCCCGGCATTGCGTTTCACCGCCATCCCAATCCTCAGCAATGCACCGCCGTATTCGCCGTATCGCGGGCGGCCGCTGCCCGGCCACAATATCGCGCTGATGATTGAAAACACCGCCAGCGGCAGCAAGCTGCTGTATGCACCAGGCCTGGGTGAACCGGATGCCGCGCTGCTGGCGCTGATGGCGCAGGCCGACTGCCTGCTGATCGACGGCACGCTGTGGCAGGACAATGAGCTGGCCACCACCGGTGTCGGGCGTAATACCGGCCGTGATATGGGCCATCTGGCGCTGGGCGAAGAGCAGGGGCTGATGGCGGTACTCAGCGGTCTGCCCGCGAAGCGCAAAATCCTGATCCACATTAACAACACCAATCCGATCCTCAATGAATCCTCAGCCGAGCGCCAGGCGCTGACCCGGCGTGGCATTGAGGTCAGTTATGACGGCATGAGTATTGAACTATGATCCATCCGACGTTGATGACCCCGGAACAGTTTGAGCAGGCGCTGCGCGATCGCGGTGCCTATTACCATATCCATCACCCGTTCCATATCGCCATGCATAACGGCGAGGCGACGCGTGAGCAGATCCAGGGCTGGGTGGCGAACCGCTTTTATTACCAGACCAGCATCCCGCTGAAAGATGCGGCGATTATGGCGAACTGCCCGGACCCGCTGACCCGGCGTAAATGGGTGCAGCGCATCCTCGACCATGATGGTCAGGGTGACAGCGATGGCGGCATCGAAGCCTGGCTGCGTCTGGGTGAGGCGGTTGGCCTTGATCGCGATGTGCTGCTGTCTGAACAAATGGTACTGCCCGGCGTGCGTTTTGCCGTCGATGCCTACGTTAGCTTTGCCCGCCGTGCGGTGTGGCAGGAAGCCGCCTGTAGCTCACTGACCGAACTCTTTGCCCCGCAGATCCACCAGTCGCGCCTCGATAGCTGGCCGCAGCACTACACCTGGATTGAAGAAGAGGGTTACGGTTATTTCCGTGGTCGTCTCAGCCAGGCACGCCGCGATGTGGAACATGGCCTGCAACTGGCGCTGGAATACTGCGATACCGTGGAAAAACAGCAACGTATGCTGGAAATCCTGCAGTTCAAACTCGATATTCTGTGGAGCATGCTGGACGCCATGACCATGGCTTACGCCCTCAACCGCCCGCCGTACCACACCGTCACGGATCAGCCGGTCTGGCACAAAGGAAAACTGCTGTGATCAATGAACAAACTACCCCGATGTTCCGTCGTGGTTACCGCCTGCAGTGGGAAGAAGTGCAGGGCTGCCATGTGATCCTCTACCCGGAAGGCATGGCAAAACTGAACGACAGCGCCACGATGATCCTGGAGCTGGTGGACGGGCAGCGCACGCTGGCAGAGATTATCCAGGCACTGAACACCCGCTTCCCGGAAGCGGGCGGCGTGGATGATGATGTGAAAGATTTCTTCGCTGCGGCGCGTGAACAGAAGTGGATTATTTTCCGTGAACCCGCTTAATCCTGCCGTAAAACCGCCGCTGTGGCTGCTGGCCGAGCTGACCTACCGCTGCCCGTTGCAGTGCCCGTACTGCTCTAACCCGCTGGACTTTGCTCAGCAGGAAAAAGAGCTGAGCACCGCGCAGTGGATCGAGGTGTTTAAACAGGCGCGGGCGATGGGTGCCGTGCAGATCGGCTTCTCCGGCGGGGAACCGCTGGTACGCAAGGATCTGCCTGAGCTGATCAAAGCCGCCCGCGATCTGGGCTTTTACACCAACCTGATCACCTCCGGGATCGGCCTGACGCAGAAGAAGATCGATGCCTTTGCCGAAGCCGGGTTAGATCATATTCAGATCAGCTTCCAGGCCAGCGATGAAGTGCTGAATGCGGCGCTGGCCGGATCGAAGAAAGCCTTCCAGCAGAAGCTGGAGATGGCGCGCGCCGTCAAAGCGCACGGCTATCCGATGGTGCTGAACTTTGTGCTGCATCGCCACAATATCGACCAGATCGACCGGATTATCGAACTCTGCATCGAACTGGAAGCGGACGACGTTGAGCTGGCGACCTGTCAGTTCTACGGCTGGGCGCAGCTCAACCGTGAAGGGCTGCTGCCCACGCGTGACCAGATTGAGCGGGCGGAAGCCGTGGTACACCGCTATCGCGAGAAAATGGCCGCCAGCGATAACCTCGCGAACCTGCTGTTCGTCACGCCTGATTATTACGAAGAACGCCCCAAAGGCTGCATGGGCGGCTGGGGAGCAATCTTCCTCAGCGTGACGCCGGAAGGGATGGCGCTGCCGTGCCACAGTGCGCGCCAGCTGCCGGTGCAGTTCCCGTCGGTGCTGGAGCAGAGCTTACAGGATATCTGGTTTAACTCGTTTGGTTTTAACCGCTATCGCGGCTTTGACTGGATGCCGGAACCCTGCCGTTCCTGCTCTGAAAAAGAGAAGGACTTCGGCGGCTGCCGCTGTCAGGCGTTTATGCTGACCGGCGATGCGGATAATGCCGACCCGGTGTGCAGCAAATCAGAGCATCACCATCAGATCCTGGCAGCACGCGAACAGGCCAACTGCACCAATATTCAGGTCAGCCAGCTGCAGTTCCGCAACCGCGCCAACTCTGAGCGGGTTAACGCCCAGCTGATCTTTAAGGTCTGACGCATGCAGCATCAGCAGCGGCGCTTGCACAACGGTTTACGGGTTGAGTTGATCTCAGACCCGCAGGCCACGCGTGCCGCCGCGTTGATGCAGGTGGAGGTGGGAAGCCATCATGAGCCGGATGCCTGGCCGGGGCTGGCGCATCTGCTTGAGCACCTGCTGTTTGCGGGCAGCCAGGCTTTTCAGGATGACCAGCGGCTGATGGCCTGGCTGCCCGCGCGGGGAGGACGGCTGAACGCCACCACCCTCGGCAGCAGCAGTGCCTATTTTTTCGAGTGCGCCCCTGAACACCTGCCGGAAGCGCTGCCCCGTCTGACGGATATGCTGGTGGCGCCGCTGCTGTCTGCCACCGCCATCCGCCAGGAAGTGGCAACCATTGATGCCGAGTGCCGCCTGCTGGCGGATCATCAGGATACCTTGTGTGATGCGGCGCTGAGTGCCGCCTTCGCTTCCCATCCCTGGCAGCGCTTCCAGACGGGCAACGCGGCGGGTTTCGGCAACGATGACGGCGCGTTGCGCGCGGCGCTGCAACAGTTCCATCAGCGCTATTACCAGGCGTATGCCGTGACGCTGTGGGTGCAGGGACCGCAGCCGATCGAGGCGCTGTGGCAGCTGGCCCAACAGGCTGCCGACGTCTTCCCGGTGGGCGCGGTCATGCCGCCCGAATTGCCCGCCGTAGTGCCTGCTGCTCAGCGCGATATCGCCCTGCAACTCAGCGGCGCACCACGCCTGCGCCTCTCCTTTCTGCTGGATCAGCGGATCGACAGTGGGCTGGCGTTGCTGCGCCAGCTGCTGCTGGATGAAGCGCCGGGCAGCCTGATGGCCACGCTGCGTGAGCAGGAACGGTGCGACGGTGCCCGCCTGCTACTGCCGTACCGCAGCGCGCAGCAGACGGTAATCACCCTTGAACTGGTGCTGGTGGATGCCGGGGATGCCGATCGGGTTGAAGCGCGCGTGCATCACTGGCTGGCACAGCTGGCGCGGCTCTCGCCAGCGCAGCGCGCTCATTATGCGCAGTTGTCCAGCCGCCACTTCGCGCAGCTGCCCGCGATGGATCAGCTGCGTGAAAAGGCTTTTGGTTTTGCTCCAGCCCGCACCGGGGGCGACGACGGCGCTGCATTGTTCACGCAGCTTTTAGCCGCGCCCTTATCGCGGCTATCGATCACGGATAGCGCCCCGTTGGCGCTGCTCGACGTGCAGGGCTGGACGCTGGCCTGCCAGCCGGGCAGGCGTCCGGCGGTGCAGCCGGATGCAGCGGGTGAGGCATTGGTGTTCTTCCCGCAGCCGCAGGCGTCTGTCAGCCCCGCGCTGCCAGCGCGTCAGGTGTCGCTGCCCCATCATCGCCGTGATGAAGCTCCCGCTGTGCTGCTGCTCAGCCCTGAAGGGGATCTGCCTGCACACTGGGGGCTGGTGGTGCAGGCTCGTCTGCGGGCGCTGGCGGCGGGCTGCATCCATCACGGGGGCGAGCTGGCGATCGCTTGCCCGCAGGGACGCTGGCTGATCCAGATACAGGGCGAGGCGGCGCTGATGGTCAGCACGCTGGCATCGCTCAACGCGCTGCTGGCGGATATCCCGCCTGCGGCGATCGCACGTGGTGAGCGTGAGTTTCTGCGCCAGCGGCAGGCGCTACACGATGATATTGCGGTGCGGGCGCTACTGGCTGCGTTGCCGGAACGGTTGCAGCTGCTGCACGCTCCCGCAGGGGAGCAGATGCCGCTTAATCTCCCCTGGCGGGCGGTGCTGGAGGGCGGCGACCGCGAGCTGCACCAGCAGCTGGCCTGCCTGCTGAGTGCCTTTCCGGCGGCGATCAATCCCGCGATACGTGCGCTGCCGCAACCCTTGCCACCTCAGGCTGAATACCGGGTGGCGACACGCAGCCCGGAAGCTGCACTGCTGCGCTTCTGCCCGCTGGTGGAAGAGAGCACGGCTTGTCTGGCCGCCTGGCAGTTACTGGCGATGATGTATGCGCCGCTGTTTTTCCAGCGCCTGCGCGTGGAGCAGAATATTGGCTATGTGGTGAGCTGTCGTTTTTATCAGGCGGCGGGGCAGGCAGGCATCCTGTTTGCGCTGCAATCTCCGCATCTGACAACGGCAGAGCTGGCGGCGCGCATTGACCACTTCTTAGTGCAGATGAATAGCGAGCTGGCGGCACTCAGCCCGAAGGCGCTGTGGGAAACAGGTCAGGCGTTGCTGGCGGAACAGCAGCAGGTGCCAGCCGGGCTGCTCGAGGCCAGCCGCTATCGCTGGCTGCGTGCGCAGCAGATCCCCCCTCAGCCTGACATCAACGACCTGCGGGCGCTGACGCCTGGCGGCGTGCTGGCATTTCATCAGCGCCTGCTGGCCGACCGTCAGCGCGCCCTGTATCTGGTTAACCAGCCGCTATCCTGATGGGCATGACGTAATGTAAAACGGGCCACCATCGTGAACTGAACCCCAAAACCTGGACGGTTTAGTTAACAAGTCGCCTGATACTCAGTCCGGTACTCCACCGGGCTGAGTCCTCC